>NZ_JAGDWY010000026.1:13579-20909 GCF_023256235.1 Desulfurella sp. | reverse complement strand
ACTTAAGACCACAAAACACAAATAAAAACCAAAAAAAAAAAAAACAAAAAAAAAATAAACAAATAAAAAAATTTAAACTGCAAACATAAATTTATTGACTTTTTTTAAAAAATATAGTATTAATTATACGATTGATTAAAAAGTAGGGATGTTTATGAGTACCAAAGAAAAAATTTTGGAAAAAGCCAGTGAATTGTTTGCACAATACGGCTATCAGGAAACTTCTATCAGGAGAATTGCAAAAGAAGCAAAAGCCAATAGCGCAATGATAAGCTACTACTTTGGTAGCAAAAAAGCTCTTTACGAAAGTGTGTTGTCTACCAATATGGACGAATTTTTAGAAAGTGTATCTAGAATTAAAGCTAAAGATGAAAAAGAATTTTTAAAAAAGTTTATTAAAATTCATATCGGTGTCTTAAAGAAAAGAGGTAAATATATTTCATACTTAATGTTGAAAGAAAGTGCAACAAATTTTGAACAAGTTAAATCTCTAAAAGATAAATATTTTGATCCACTAGCAAATATTATAACCAAGGTTTTTAAAACTGGAATCGAAAAAAAAATATTCAAACCTTACAATGAACAGATTATGCTTCAGCTACTTATAGGTATTAATGTTATGCTTGCTTTAAAAAACCCACAAAACAATATAGAAGAACTCTCAAACATTGCTTTTGATGTTTTTATGCATGGTATATGCGCTTGAAAACTAACATGTTGTTTTACAATAATCATCATAGCAAAAATTCTTATGTTAATTATTATTGCAAAATAAATTCTTTGGATACGATAAAGGCAATGTATACTTTTTGTTTACATTTGATTTACATTTCATTTATAAGCTATTTACACTTAACCTTTAATATCAAAATGAAAAATTTTGGTATTGGGTTTATTTTTGTGAATCAGGCATATTTATTTAAAATGGAGATCAAATGAAAGGTCTTTTAAAAATCGCCCTTAAGCTTCTTGCAAACGATAGGGGCAAATTCTTTACGCTTATTTTAGGCGTTACATTCGCAGTGTTTCTAATGAACCAGATGACTTCTATGTTTGCTGGCATTATGAGAAAGTCCACATCAAATGTAATAAACATAGGCGCAAAAATGTGGGTTATGGATCCATCCGTAGAAAATGACAGAAGCTCAATCCCGTTACCAGATTATGTACTTGATTATGTAAGAAGTATAAAAGGTGTAGCTATGGCTGTGCCAATTTACTTTGGTTCTGGACTTGTAAAACTACCAGACGGCACCTACCAGGGCGCAAATATAATAGGTTTAGACGACACTACACTATTTGGCAGGCCTCCGATTATTAAAGGAGACCTAAACAAGATTTACAATTCCGATGCTTTTATAGGTGTTGTTGATTCTGATTACAGGAAAATTGGCTCACCGGGTATTGGTTCAGTGCTAAGTATAAACGATCACAGGGCAGTAATTGTTGCACTGGCAAAACCAACGAGTGGTGGATTATTTGGTACTCCCACTCTATATACAACATACACGCGTGCAACGCAGGATTTGCCGCAAACAAGGTATTCTATGTCATATATACTATTAAACCCAAAAAGTAATGCCGATATTACATACATACAAGAACAGGTTAAAAAACTGGGCTACAAAGCATTGACTCAAAAAGAATTTGAAAAAACAATAGAAAATTTCTATAAGTACAAAACAGGTATGGGTACAAATATAATGATTATGACACTAATCAGCTTTATTGTGGGCTTATCCATTGCAGGACAAACTTTTTATGCTTTTGTCCTTGAAAACTTAGAAAAGTTTGGTGCCCTAAAAGCAATAGGAGCAAAAAAGTACGAGCTTATGGCTATGATATTGTTTCAAGCCTCAGTTACAAGCTTTATAGGATACGGCTTTGGCATCATGTTTTCATCCCTTATGATTGCTTTCTCAAAAGCAAGGATACCAAACTATGCAGCAATTGTTACCTACCAGAATATGCTTATTGCTTTTTTGATGGTGGTGGTAATTGCGGGATTTTCAAGCTACATTGGCATTAGAAAGGTTTTAAAAATAGAGCCTTTTGATGTCTTTAGAGGATAAATTTATGAAAGCAATATTGGAAGCTAAAAATATAGTCAAGTATTTTGGTGTTGATGAAAGCAAAACATATGCGCTAAAGGGTGTAAATCTAACTGCTTACTATGGAGAAGTACTCTATATTGTAGGCCCATCAGGATCTGGCAAAACTACACTTTTGAGCATAATATCTGGCATTTTGCGACCAAATGAAGGCACAGTAATAGTAAAAGACAAAGATATATGGAAAATGAAAGATGATGACCTGGCTGATTTTCGCTTAAATCACATCGGTTTTGTTTTTCAAGATTACCACTTATTTCCAAAATTAACCACAACAGAAAATGTCAGTATACCTCTTTTTTTAAAAAGACAAAACTGGGATAAATCCTTAAAAGAAGCCAAATACTACCTCGATGTTATGGGGCTTGGCTCAAAAGCAGACCTTCCTGTCTATAAACTCTCAGGTGGCGAGCAACAGCGCGTTGCTATTGCAAGGGCTATTGTATCAAAACCAGATATATTGATATTTGATGAACCCACCGCATCACTTGATGGTGAAACAGGCAGACAAATTATATCGTTTACAAAAGAGCATCTTTTAACGCAAGATAGAACAATAATTATAGTCACACATGATTCAAGAATATTTGAGTATGCAAATCGTATACTGCATATGGAAGATGGCAAATTAAAGCAAACTACAAACAATCATTTTGATACTGAAAAAAATAACACAAGCGTTACTCAATTGGAGGCACAATGAGAACAAAGATTATATTTTTAATAGCAAGTATTGGCATATTAATAGGTCTTGTAAGTGCTTATATTTACAACAAGCGCACTACAGCTCTACCTCCTGTACATGTAGAAAAAAATCCCTATGAGGCTGGTTTATATGCAACAGGCATTATTGAAAGTTACCAGACAAACGGTGAAAATATAAATATTTTTCCCGACGTATCAGGAAGGGTTGTTAAAATTTTTGTAAAAGATGGTCAAAATGTCAAAAAAGGCGAACCTCTTTTTAAAATAGATGATACACAGCAAAAAAACATAACCCAGCAAGCCTACTATCAAATGCAAGCTGCTCTTGCCTATCTGCAAGAGTTAAAAGCAGAACCTAGAAAAGAAACACTTGAGGTATCAAAAGCTCAGCTAGAATATGCAAAAGCCCAGGCTAAAGCTGCAAAAGACCAGTGGGATAAAGTAGAAAAAGCTTTTAAGCTAAACCCAAATTCTGTAAGCAAAAGCTCTTATGATAGCGCAAGAGATTCATACGACACAGCTTTCGCAAATTATCAGTTAGCTCTAAAACAGTATGAACTTACAAAAGCTGGAGCTTGGAGTTACGATATTAAAAACGCACAAAGCCAGTATGAAGCAGCACAAAAATCTTACCTTGCAAACAAAGCACTCCTTGATAAATATACTGTTAGAGCTCCGGTAGATGGTGTTATACTAAAAATAGCCACAGCTGTTGGCAGCTATGTATCGCCATCTGGCTCATATGGCACTTACACGCAAGGCTACGGTCCTGTTGTTGTGATGGGCAATATTGAAAAAGAAATGGAAGTTAGGTGCTATGTGGATGAAATACTTGTTCCAAGACTACCAAAACCTCAAGATATGCAGGCTATCGCCTACATAAGAGGCACAGATAAAAAAATACCACTTGAGTTTGTAAACTTGCAACCATATACCACACCAAAAATAGAGTTATCAAATCAAAGAACAGAACAGGTAGACGTAAGGGTATTGCCTATAGTATTTAAGTTTAGAGTGCCAAAAGACATAACAATTTATCCTGGCATGCTTGTTGATGTGTATATAGGAGAAAAGAAATGAAATACAATGTAATTTTAGCTTTGGGTTTGGCAACATTTTTATCATCGTGCGCCCTATATAGCGCGCCTAAAAATGTAAATATTCAAATACCAGATCAGTTTAAGTATTCAATTAATTCAACTAATTCTAAGTTAAATCAAAATTGGTGGGAAAACTTTAGCGACCAAAAGCTAAATAATACAATTAAAACTGCTTTGGATAACAACCTAAACTACAAAATAGCCATAAAAAACATACAGATTGCCCAAACCTATGTAGGTCAAAACCAATCAGCACTACTACCTACAATAAATGCTACCTACTCTTCAACGCGCAATCAACCTTCAAAAAATGCATCCAATTCACCTTTCTCAAACTCTCAAATATACAATTTGCACCAGGCAGGTTTGTCTGCATCGTATGAGCTGGATGTATGGCATCAAATTCAAAACAGTATAAATCAGGCAAAAGCCAATGTTAATCTCTCCAAAGCCGATGCAGATGTTGTAAAGCTTACACTTATATCAAATGTTGCTCAAACTTACTTTCAGCTAGCTGCACTTAACCTATCAATAGAAAATTTCACACAGCAGCTTGAAGCGGCAAAAGAAATACTAAAGTTAAACGAAGACAAATACAACAGCGGTCTTATAAACATAGAGCCCGTTGAAGATGCAAAAACACAATTAGAAAACATAAAAACAGTTTTAAACAACCTCATAAAGCAAAAACAGCTAACTCAAAACACGCTAGCATATTATCTAGGTAAATACCCGGAAGACTTTTCTTTAAACCCAAACACCAAAGATTTTAATGTAGATACATACGCAAAGCTAATACCTTCTCAAATACCTTCAAGTATTTTAACCCAAAGACCAGACGTTAAAGAAGCCATGTACAATGTACTTACCCTAGCCTATGCTCAAAAACAGGCGCTTGCAAATTTCTTCCCTGTGTTTAATCTAACCGCCAATTATGGTTATGCCTCAACAAACCTTTCAAATTTTATAGAAAATGCAAGCAACGTCTGGAGCTTTGGATTAAACATCCTTGCGCCATTGTTTAACTATAAGAAAAATACCAGCATTTATGAACGTTCAAAACTCCAATATGAGCAAGCTGTACTTAACTACAGAAATACAGTTATAAATGCATTTAAAGAAGTCGATAATGCGTTAGCTTCATACAAAAAAGACAGCCAGGCTCTCATAAGCTATCAAAAAAACTATCAATCCGCTAAGAATCTATATGATATATACAAAGCCCAATACGAAGCAGGCACTGTTGACTACATCACATACCTAAACTACAAAATAAACTTACTTAATGCTTACTACAATCTGATAAACCAAAACCTGCTTGTAAAAGAAGATATCATTAGCATATACAATGCACTTGGTATGGGACTTTCAAATTAGCCAAAAACCCCTATTAAATAAAATGGGCACCTCACAAAAGAGGTTGCCCAAGCTTTAATTTAGTATTTGACTTTTTTAAAAAAGTGGTTATAATAGAGTTTTGTTGACGCGGGGTAGAGCAGTCCGGTAGCTCGTCGGGCTCATAACCCGGAGGTCGGAGGTTCAAATCCTCCCCCCGCTACCAAATTTAATCTCCAGTTTATTAATTAAACTAATGTGATAATTATTTAAAGTAATTTGACAATAAATGCAATCTATAATAATATCAAAAATTAGTAAAATTTTTGGCGGGGGTATTATGGAGTTATTCAGAAAAAAAACTGTTGAAATGATTGAAGATGACACAAGAGAAGGTCAGCCTCATTCGCTAAAAAAAGCACTCAACTGGTTTGACCTGATACTGCTTGGTATTGGTGGCATTATTGGCACAGGGATCTTTGTAATAACCGGTGTTGCTGCTGCAAAATACGCAGGACCAGCTCTTATTATATCATTTGTTATTGCAGGTCTTGCAAGTGCATTTACAGCTTTATCATATGCAGAATTTGCATCAAGTTTTCCAATTTCTGGTTCTACTTACAGTTATAGTTATTTAGCTTTAGGCGAAATTGTAGCCTGGGTCATTGGGTGGGATTTAATATTAGAATACGCATTTGCCCTGCCTGCTATTGCACTTGGCTGGTCAGGCTACTTTACTGCGCTTTTGCATTCTTTAGGTATTACCGTGCCAGCCCAAATTGCAAACTCATCTTTTGCAGCAGCTGGCGGAGTAGTTAACGTTCCGGCTATGGGTATAATACTGTTTCTCACGTGGCTTGTTTATTTAGGTATAAGAGAAAGTGCTACATTTAATAATATAGCTGTTATATTCAAAGTATCTGTAATTCTATTTTTTATAGCTGTTGCTGTATGGCATATAAAGCCTGTAAACTGGCATCCATTTATGCCGTATGGATGGCATGGCGTAATGGCTGGGGCTGCAATTATATTTTTTGCCTATATTGGCTTTGATGCTGTATCAACTGCCGCAGAAGAGTCAAAAAACCCTGCACGTGATATGCCTATTGGAATTATTGGCTCATTAGCTGTAAGCTCTATTTTATACATAGCTGTAGTTGTAATATTGACTGGTATTATACCGTACAAACTACTAAACGATCCAGCACCAGTTGCAAAAGGTTTAGAGTACCTTGGCATGAGTTTTGGATCCGGTCTAGTTTCGATTGGAGCACTCGTTGGTATCACAACAGTGCTGTTAGTAATGCTTTATGGACAGGTGAGAATTTTTTTTGCTATGTCAAGAGATGGCCTTTTGCCAGCTTTTTTTTCAAAACTGCATCCAAAACATAAAACACCTTATTTGAGTACTTGGTTTGTTGGAATAATTACTTCTATCCTGGCAGGTTTTTTGCCAATTGATGTTTTAGCTGAACTTGTGAATATCGGTACATTATTTGCATTTCTACTCGTTTCTCTTTCTGTAATAATTTTGCGATATACAAGACCAGAGTTAAATAGAAAATTTAAATGTCCATGGGTTCCTTTTGTCCCTATAATGGCAATTTTGTTTAGCGGCTACCTTATGATATCTTTGCCCATTGAAACCTGGATAAGATTTATTGTATGGTTTATTATTGGCTTTATAATTTACTTTACATATTCAAGATACAATAGCAGACTTGCTAAACTTCAGCAATAGTATATTTATTTTTTCCTGTTTTTTTTGATGTGTAAAGTAACTCATCAGCCACTTTTAGGTAATCTTCCTGCGAAGCATTGGTAATGCCCAAGCTGTAGGCAATACCAATGCTTATCCCCACACTCATTTGGTACGTATCAATAATAAATGGTTTTTTTATAGTATTTAGTATTCTTTTTGCTATTTCTTCCAATTCCTCTTTAGTTTCAAAACTATCCGTAAAAAGCAAAAACTCATCTCCACCAAATCGTGAAAGCGTATCTTCCTGTCTTACAACAGATTTTAATCGTTTAGCTACGGCTTTTAGGAGTCTATCACCTATATCATGACCAAATGTA
>NZ_JAGDWY010000026.1:0-13569 GCF_023256235.1 Desulfurella sp. | reverse complement strand
TATTGCCTTAAAACCATCTAAATCCATAGAAAATAAAGCTACATTGGTTTTAATTCTACGGGATTTAGCAATTGCTTGATTGAAACGTTCAATAAAAAAACTTCTATTATTTAAACCTGTAAGCTGATCATGGTATGCAAAGTATCTGGCTTTGCTTTTGCCAGATTCTTGAAGTTTTTCAAGTTTCATAAGTTTGAGTTTGTTTTTAAAATTATCCAGAAACTGCATTAAAATGTTAGATATTTCGCTTGAATGCAACACAATACCATTTTTACCTGCAATAATTAAACTTCCTATAATTTTATTTTCAAAAACAACTGGAAAAACTCCAACAAATTTAATACCACAATGTTTGTATATCTGAGAATTTTTTGCATTAATTATACGTGCTTGAAGACTATTTTTTACTAAATCTAAAAAATAAATACTGCAAAGTTTATCTGATAAGGCTTTTGATTTTAAACACTCTAAGCACTCTTCTTTTGCACTGTAAGATTTTATTTTCATTTCGTTTTTCTCTTTAAAATAAAACATACAAAGGTCAATATAGGGATTTTCTATAAATTTTTGTAAAATTTTATCAATAAGTGATCTAAACGAAATTTTATCAATCATCAAAGCGTTAATGTCGTTTGAGTTTTTAACAAAGGCAGTGTTTAGCTGCTTTAGTTTTTCAAAATACTGCAATTTGTAAAAAACCCAAAACAAAATAAAACTAAATATAACAAAACTTACAAACATTATTAGAAAAAAAGGCAAAAGACCATCTAAATAATTTTTATAAATTTCCTTTTTTGAAATACTAACAAAAAGTGTCCTACCAGTAGTTGGGATCTTAGCATAAGACACCAGATGAGAAGCTGTCTTAAAATAGCCACTTGTGTGTTGTGATAGCTGTATATAATCTTTATAATCAGGTAAATCTATTTTTTTTAAGCTGTCTTGAAGCCTACCGTCTTTTTTTAATATAAACACATTAAACGATTTATATTGGACATTTATTAAAGGCTTTACAAGCATCAGTACAGGGACCCTGCTTACCAGTATATAGCCTTTAGAAAAAGGTATGCAGTCTGTAACCATTAGTATATTATACGACCTAAATGCACCACTAATATTAATTTTGTTTTTGCTACATACAACTATTTGTTTTATTAATTTGTCTTCAAATTTTTGAGGATAAGAATAGATTATTTGTTTATCGTGCCCAACAATCAATACAGCATAAATATCTGGGTTTTCATCTACGATATTTTTTGTAATTACTGGAATTTTATCTGTGTAAAAGTTTTCTTCAATTGAATCCTTAAATGAAGTTTCTGCCATATGCAAGAGTTTTATGTATGTTTGTACAGCAAATGCACTTTGCCTTGCGATGGTCGAAAGTTCGGATTCAGTATTGATTAAAACTTTTTCATAAAGCCTTACAAACACGATAAAAACTATGATAAAAATAATTATGCTTATTGCAGCCCAGCTTAGTACAAAGTACCTCGATAATCTTGATTTAAAGATTTTTTTACTCATATATTTGGATTTGCTGTTTCTTAATTATATAGAAATAATAGTGGTTAAAAATTTATAGTTCCTTTTTATTACAAACAATCCCCATCTCCACAAATTTTAACAAGTAAATTTATATAAATATATATCACTTTTCAATTTCGAACTATTAGCTATACCTTTTGGGTGCCAAATTTAATTTTAGATCCTGTAATCTGACCTGCCACAGAAGCCACCAAAAACAACGGTATAAAGTAATAACTGATACCCAGCAAAATCCTCGGAAGTGCAATAAATGGAATTGGTAAATGAATGTAGGCAAACCAGCGCCAGGAAAATTTTTTAACTTTTGATCTCAAGCGCCCAAAAGGAACGTTAATTAAAAAAGCAAAAATTGCAAGAAATATAAACATATCTACATTATAATTATTTTTATTATGAAATGCAAATTTTTTATATTTTCATTTTATGGTTTACAAAAAATATTTTTTTGGATATAATTTTGTTATCTTATTGTATTGGAGGAAAATTATGAAAAAAATTTTTTTGACTTTTTTGGGTTTGGTTTTAATGTATTCTTTTGCAAATGCTGCACCAGATTACACTGCAATAGCAAAAAAACTCGTGCCACCAAATGTTAATATTGAGCTTAAACAAACAAACGATTTTCAAATATCAGGTTTTAAAACATTTATTGCTACACTAAAACCACAAAATGCCTCGGTTACTGTTTATAAGTATCTTTGGATATCAAACGATGGTAAATATGTTATACCAAATCTTTTAGCGTATACTAATAATTCTATAACTCAGATTGAGCCAAAAGTAAAAGAATCTTATAATACTGTAAATATTGAATGGTTTAATAGAGTTTTGTCAACACTAAATCCAGATTTGAAAAAAAGCTTTGGAAATGGAAAAACTGAAGTTTATATTTTATCTGACCCGTATTGTCCTTTCTGTAAAGAACAACTTGCCCAGGCAATTGAACTTGCAAAACAAAACAAAATCAAGCTTTATGTAATACCTTTTGATATACATGGAGAAAAATCAACACAGGCTTCAATGCTGTTTTGGGATATAGAATCAAAATCAAATTTAGCTGACGCATTGGCAAAAGTGGAAGCTGCTCCATTTGAAGCTGTTGATAAAATTGTATCCCAAAACCAAAATTTGATTAAACAACTAACACCAAAATACCAGGCAAAGCTTCATTATTTAAAAGAAGAGTTTTTTAAGCAAAAATTAAACGGTACACCATCAATTATTATAAGAAAAACAAACACAACAGGCATTGTAATTGTCGGTTTAACAAACTTAGCAAATTTTGTAAAATAACTTATGAAAAAAAAGCTATTAATAGCTTTTATTATCCTGATAACATTTATTGCTTTGATTCTGGCAGGTTATTTTAGCCTGCCTTTTTTTTTAAAAAGTCAATACTTTTTGCACCTTGTAGAAAATAAAACCCATATAAAAATAGACAAAATTGAAAATTACAAAATCTCTCAAACACTAACCACTATAAATGTCAACATATCGCAATTGGAAGTTAGCTCATCTAAATTTAAAGCAAATGCAAAAAACTTATCATATAAACTCAAATTAAGCGAATTAATTTCAAAAAAACCCACATTTGGCAATTTAAAAATACAACAGTTAAACTTAGTTGCATACCGTTCAAAAATTCCTGCAAAAACCAAAACAATCATAAAGCCGCTCCCTTTATCCATAGAAATACAACATCTTAGTGCATCTTATGAAAATTATAAAATTGAGGGTAAACTTGATCTAATTTTAAACCTTCCAACAAAAAACAATAATTTTTATTTTAATGGGATTGTTAACAATAGCCCCACTACTTTATCTGGCGATATAAACCCAAGCAATTTGCATGTAAGCTTAAATATTAAAAAATTTTCACCCCAAAATTTTCCAGCATACTTAAAAGCAATTGACAATTCAAGTGCAAAAGCTACTTTAACGCTAAAAAACAATTTAGAGTTGCAAAGCGGTAATTTAAAGATCAGCGATATAAACTACAAAGGTTTAAAACTTAATAACCCAAGCGCTTCTTATTCTAAAGATGAGCTTTTCGTCAATATACCTTATCTTAAATACAAACAAAATATTTCGGGCAAAAGTGCAAAACTCAAGCTTAACACTAAAAATTATAATGGCAGTGTTGATTTGAGCAACATAAACATTGCAAATTTAAATATTGAAAAACCAACAATTAATTTTAAATACAATAAAAATACACATGCATTTTTTATTGATACTTTAAGCAAAAACGGTTATTTCATAAATGCAAAAGGCACTCTTAATACGAAAAACTTAGAAGAAAGCACTATAGCTGGTTTCTTTAAAACACCGTATATTGACTATAATCAAATAAAACCGTTGTTACCAAAGCATATTCAGGAATATATATATTCTGGTCAGATAAAAGCAAAAAAAGTGACATTTAAAGGCAAAATTAAAGATAAAGAAAATTTAATAGATACAGGTGAACTCGTTGCACAGAGTACCAGATTTATTGTAGAAAAAAACACCTACCCTTTTACTATAACATTTGCCAATATCCAAATTACACCAAAAGACGTAATCATTCATGGGACCGGTTATTGTGATAAAGTAAATTTAATAAGTTCAAAACTTGTAATTGCACGAAAAAAAGGCTATCCGGCAGATATGCACCTTGTACTAAATGGACAATCTACAAAAAACACAGAAGATTTTTTGTACAAAGCAATTTTAAGCCACGAAGATGCAAAGTATATTGATTATGCAAAAGACATCAGAGGTCCATTTACCGCAATAATTGACATAAAAAACTATTACTGGCATTCATTGCCTCATTTTTACTTTAATGTAAATATTGATTCCAATTTAAGCTTGCAAGATAAAAAAATATCTCAAAAACCTATAAATTTAATAGGTAAATTTGATATACAAAGAAACAATCAAATACTTAGGGTTAGTGCGAATAACCTAAAGTTAGCCACTGACAATTCCTTTATCAATATTACTGGATATCTAGAACATTCAAATACTGTCTCCTATAAAGCTACAATTAGAGCAAAAATAAATCCAGATGAAATTAGAGATATTTCATATTTGAAACCATATAAAAATTATTTGCCAACAAGCGAGGTAACAATAAAGCCCTCATCTATCTCTGGAAATTTGAAAAAAATCAATTTTGATGTCAATATTGAAGGCAAAAAATTATTTAAAGAACAAGGTTTTGGTGTAGATGAGATTTTGGCAAAAGGCTACTGGGAAAAAAATCTAATCAGCTTTAACCCTGTAAAGCTTGACGATACACTTTCGATTAACGGTTTATACAATACAAAAGCAAAATCATTCAATGGCAATATTAACTTAAAAAATTTCAAAATTTCAACAATTAAAAATTTAGTCAAATTACCCATCGATGAAGCAATTTTAAATGGAAGCGTCAAACTAGGGCTCGAAGATAAAAAACTACAATACATATACTCAAATAATTTAGTTGTATCAGATTTGGTTTATGGTAATGACGTTATTGTCAAATCTGCCCATGTATCTTTTAATAAAAATTATGCAACAATAGAAAATGGTAATGCGCTTATCATGCAAAACCCCGTAAGTTTTACAGGTAATGTTAATTTAGAGCCGCTTGTAATTAACTTAAATGCTAAAAGCCAAAAATTTATAATAAAACAAACAAAGAGCAAAACAAAAAGCTATATAGGAGATATTAAGTTTAAAATACCAAAAGTATCTATTTATGCGCAAGCTGACATTGACGAATTGATAATCGAAGATTCAAAACCTCTTGTATTTAATAATGTTAATGCACACTTAGAGCTTGCAAGTAAACGCTATATTAGCCTGAAAACACCGTATACATCCATATACATAGATATGGCTCAAAACACAATCAATGTCGATGCTACAGATTCATATATTTTTGCACACTACATTCAAAGTAAAACAAAAAAACCATCAATTACAACACTTAAGGCTACACTTAACACACCATCTACAGATGAAATAGACTTAAAAAAACTAAATGGAACTATTAAATTTGTTTCCGAAAACGGAAATATTAAAAATTTTCCAGACATTTACAAAATACTAACACTGGCTGACATAGTTGGGTTGTTAGCAGGTAAGTTTGATGCGAGAAAAGGATTTTATTATACCAAAATGGTAGGCATTTTCGATTTAAAAGATGGCATATTAAAAACTCAAAAACCATTAACTGTAAAAGGTACAGCAAATAACTTGTTTATAAACGGTAATGTCAATCTAACAAATTATCATGTTGATGCACTTTTTATGATAACTACATTTACTTTTCTAAATAGGTTAATTTCAAGCATACCCATTATAGGGCATATTCTTGGTGGAAAAGAAAAAAGCTTTACAGGTTTAAGCTTTAGAGTAGATGGTTATTTGGATGGAAAAATGAATTTATACCCTGTTCCCTGGGAAAGCTTGGGGAAAGGTTTGCTTGATATAATTACGCGCACCATTACTTTACCAGCATATTTGCTTGGTGTAAATGGAAATACCAATAACACTGAGAAGAAAAAATGAAGGTGCTAATTGTAGATGATGATGAACAATTGAGAATTGCATTGTTTTCTACATTCAAACATTTAGGTCATGAGTGTATTTTGGCTCAAAATGCCAAAGAGGCCTTAAATATATTAAGAAAAGAATCATTTGATTTAATTTTAAGCGATCTTAAAATGCCAAAAGTAGATGGCATTGATCTTTTAAAACAGATAAAACAAAATAATATTAACACTCCTTTTGTTATAATGACAGCATTTGGAACGATCGAAACAGCGGTTTTGGCTATAAAGCTTGGCGCATTTGATTTTATAGTAAAGCCTTTTAGTAGAGAAACTATCGAAAAAATCCTCTCATTATCATCCAGTTGCTTAAAATTTGATTGTGCAAGTAAAACCACATATGATGGAGATTATGTTTTTAAAAGTGAAAAAATGCAAGAAATACTTCAATTAATTAAAAAAGTGGCAAATACAGATGCCACAGTACTATTAAGTGGAGAAACAGGCACGGGCAAAGAAGTGATAGCAAAACTTATTCATGCATCATCAAACCGCTCAAAACAACCATTTATCAGTGTAAATTGTGCAAGCATACCTTCAAACCTTTTGGAATCAGAACTTTTTGGTTATGAAAAAGGTGCTTTTAGCGGAGCAATAAAAACCTATAAAGGTAAATTCGAACAGGCAAATGGTGGAACACTACTATTAGACGAAATTAGCGAAATGCCTCTTGAATTACAGGCAAAATTACTTAGAGTATTGCAAGAAAAGGTTGTTGATAAATTAGGCTCAGCTGAAAGTGTAAAAATAGACACAAGAATTATCTGTACAACCAATAAAAACTTAGCAGAACAAGTTAAAAATGGCTCTTTTAGAGAAGATCTTTTTTATAGAATAAATGTATTTCCTATTTTTTTGAGTCCACTTAGAGAAAGAAGAGAAGATATACCCGATTTAGTTAATTTTTTCATAAAAAAATACTCAAATAAATTTAAAAAAAATATAAACGGTATTTCAAATGATGCACTTGAAATACTATTAGGCTACAATTGGCCTGGTAACGTAAGAGAACTTGAAAATACAATAGAACGAGCAATTATTTTATCGAAAGAAGAATTTTTAAAAAAGGAAGACATATTCTTACATGGTATTTAGGAACAATTTTTGCTAATACTATATTAAGGTTGTCTTGGAGGTTTAGTATGATTTTTAATGATTCTACAATAAATTATATACAGCTTGGCATGGATGTTGCTTCTATAAGACAAAATGTCATTGCAAGCAATATTGCCAATATAGATACACCTAATTATAAAGAAAAAATAGTCAAATTTCACAATTTTTTAGATAATAACCAATTACCGTTAGAAACCACAAATCCAAATCATATAAATCCACAGGAAAACCTAAAAGATATTGTTGTTGTAAAAAGCAATTCTTATCTTGAAAGAAACGACAAAAACAATGTTAACCTAACCGAGCAAGAAGCAGCATTGGCTAAAAATCAGATTCTTTATAATGCCTTAGCTGCATTTGCCAAATATAAATTCGGCGAGTATAAAAACATAATATCTTCATCGCAAGGAGCATAAAAGATGAGTTTTTTTGGAAGTTTACAGGTTGCCTCAAGCGGTATGCAAGCGCAACGCTTAAGACTGGATATAATAGCAAGCAATATTGCAAACGCAAATACTGTAACCACTCAAGAGGGTGGACCTTATAAGAGAAAAGATGTAGTTTTTGAAAGTGAAAAATTTTCTAAGTATTTGGAAGGCGTTAAAGTAGCAGACATTGTGCGCGATGATACACCTCCAAAATTAGTTTATGATCCTACAAACCCATTGGCAAATTCAAAAGGCTATGTTGCATACCCCAATATTAATCCAATAGTTGAGATGGTTAATTTACTAGACGCTACAAATTCATATCAGGCAAATATTTCAGCATTTAATGCAGCAAAACAAATGGCCCAAAGCATAATTGGTGTATTAAATGTTTGATTTTTGTAAAAAAAGTTATATTATTTATTAGGTGGTTTTTTGTATGAAAATAGACTCGGTGATTACAAGCCCAATAAACAATATAAATGATCCTAATACAAAAAAAGATAATCCAAGTTTTGCCGAACTCCTTGCTAAATCTTTAAATGAAGTTAACAACCTGCAAATAACTGCAGATAATGCCATAAAAGAAATTGCAACTGGAAAAATGGATAATATCCAGGATGCGGTTATGGCTATAGAAAAAGCTGACATTTCAATGAGACTTTTATTGGAGGTTAAAAATAAAGCAGTTCAAGCTTACAACCAGATAATGAATATGCAAGTTTAGCCTAGTATTACAATATGGACATAAAAAAGTTTCTTGAAGAAATAAAAATTTTTTATAACAGAATGTCAAAAAAGCAAAGGTTAGTATTGTTTACATCTTTTGCTGGATTAATCCTAATTTTGATGTTTGTTTTTTTGATTGGTTCAAGAGTAAGTTATGGTATATTATTTTCAAATTTAAATGATAAAGATGCTTCAAAAATTATAAACTACCTTGATCAACAAAAAATTCCATATAAAATCATTAACGGCAATACAATTGAAGTACCAAAAGATTCTGTGTATAAATTAAGACTGGATTTGGCAGCAAAAGGTTTACCAAGTGGTGGTGTTGTAGGTTTTGAAATATTTGACAAACAAAATTTAAGTATGACCAGTTTCTTGGAAAACGTAGACTACACCAGAGCTCTTGAAGGCGAACTTACACGCACTATTGAAAGCATTTCAAACGTGGATTCTGCAAGAGTGAACCTTGCTATACCAAAACCTTCAGTTTTTGTAGACAAAGAACAACCGCCTACCGCTTCTATTGTGTTAAAATTAAACTCGCCAATCAGCAATTCACAGGTTTATGCGATACAAAAGCTTGTTGCCGCAAGTGTTCCTAATTTAGCACCAGACAATGTAATAATAGTTGATTCAAACGGCAATTTATTGTCTAAAAAAGAAAATGCAGAAGATACAATTGCAAGTAGCGAGCTCAAATATAAACAATTAATAGAAAAAGAGTATGAACACAAAATAAAAAACCTGCTTTTACCAATTGTAGGCGAAAATCAAATTGTTGCAACGGTCAATGTAGATTTAGACTTAAGTAAAGTTACACAAAAAAGCATTAAATATGATCCAAACAGTGTTGTAAGAAGTGAACAAAACGAAGAAGAAAAAAACTGGGTTCAAACTAGTGCCGGCATACCGGGTGTAATTTCAAATATTGGTGCAAATCAACCAACTTCAACTACTACAACACCTGCTACTCCGCAGACTGCACCGCAGACAACTACAACTCAACAAGGACCTCTAGCTAGTGAAAAGACTAAAAGCACAATTAATTATGAAATTAGTCAAACTGAAACAAACGTTGTAGAACCTCTTGTAAAAATCAGGCGTGTGTCAGCTGCAGTTATTGTTGATGGAAATTACAAATACGATAAAAAAACAAAAAAAACTATATATCAACCTTTATCTGCTGTTCAGATGGCCGACATTAGAAAAGCTGTGGAGCAAGCAATAGGATTTGATCCAAAACGTGGTGATACTATTAGTGTTGTTAATATGCAATTTGAAAGCACAAAACCCAAACAGGGGAGTATGATGTCCAGTCTAAACCAGTTTTACCCTTTGTTAAAATACATCTTAGGTACTATTTTGCTAATTTTGTTTTATTTTCTTTTTTTACGAAAATTTATTCAGAATGTATTATCATATAAAAAAGGAGAATTTGCCTACGGGCAAGCTCAGGCTGCTAAAGCATATGCTCAAGGGTCAATGGAATCAAAAATTGAAGGAAAAAGCATAAAAGACCTCGAAGAAGAAATATCTAAAGAACTTGATAGTGAAAGTGTATTGGATGAAGAAGCTCTAAAAGATAAGGTTATAGAAAAGAAATTAAAAGAAGAAGTAGAAAGAAACCCCGAAGAAGCTTCTGCGGTTTTTAAAGCATATATTTCTTCAAAATGAGGTTAGTCTATGAGTGCTCAAGCACATGCAATAAATTCAATTGATGATTTAACTCCATACCAAAAAGCGGCTGTTTTATCAATTGCTCTTGGAGACGAAATCTCAGCAAAATTATTTAAAAATTTAAGCAAAAATGAAATAGAAGCGATAAGTAAAGAAATTGCATTTATGAAAAAAATCGACCCAAATATATATAAAGCTGTTGTAAAAGAAGTTTATCAGATGCTAAAAGCAAAAGAATACGCAACATCAGGTGGCATTGAGTATGCAAAAGAAATACTTGTTAAAACCCTAGGACCAGAAGAAGCTAGAAGAATAATCGATAAACTTATAAAGTTACTTGAATCAAATGTAGGTTTTGGCTACCTAGAAAATATTGACCCCAAACAACTTGTAAAATTTATACAAAATGAACATCCGCAAACTATAGCTGTGATATTATCACATCTTGATCAATCAAAAGCTGCGGAAGTCCTAAGTCTTTTACCAAAAGAAACACAAATAGATATTGTTGTTAGAATGGCTTCTTTAGAAAATATTTCACCAAATGTAATAAAGCGTGTTTCAGAAATGCTAGAAACAAAAATGGAAGACCTAAGCGGTAGTAATGTTGAAATTGGTGGCATAAGAGCTGTATCTGAAATTATAAATCGTATGGGAAGGACAGAATCAAAATCCCTAATTGACCAAATTTCAGAAACAAATCCAGATCTTGCAAGTAAAATACGCGACATGATGTTTGTATTTGAAGATATCATAAAACTATCAAACTCCGATATACAAGAAATATTAAAACATATTGATAAAAAAGATTTGACCATAGCACTAAAAGGCGCACCAGAAGAATTGAGTAAAAAGTTTTTCTCTAATATGTCTAGTAGAGCAGCAGAAACACTAAAAGAAGAAATGGAATTTTTAGGTCCTGTAAAAGTAAAAGATGTAGAACGAGCTCAAAAAGCTATTGTTGATATTGTAAGACGACTTGACGAAGAAGGTGTAATATCAATAAGTGGGGGCGGGGAGGAAATGCTTGAATGAAAAACCTTCCCATTGAAGAATTTATACTTGAAGAATTTGATATTAATGAAGCACCAAAAGAAATACAAAATGAACAAGAAGTACCAAAATCGCCAACAGAACCATCACCAAATACAGATGAAATTTACCAAAAAGCTTTCAAGGAAGGATACGAAAAAGGCAAAACAGAATACGAGCAAAATTGTCAACAACAACTATTAAATGTAAAAAATGAGTATGAATCAAAATTGCAGGATTCAAAAATTCAATTAGAGCAATCAGTAAATTCAATTGATTTAAAAATTGGAGAAATAAAAGACAAAATTAGTAGTATTGAAAATGAAATTATTAATATAGCGCTTGAAATAGCCCAAAAAATTATTGAAAAAGAAATTCAAGACAAAAATACATTAGTAAATTTAATCAGGAAATCATTATCATTTGCTAAGTCTGATAAAGTAAAATTGAAAGTAAACGCACAATTGGCAAAACAGATAGAACAAGACTTTAAAAACATAGAAATTATGGGAGATCCTAATTTACCTATTGGTGCAATAATTATTGAAGAAGATTCAAATATTATCGATGCAAGCATAGACACAAAACTTGAAGAACTAAAACGCAGTTTGGTCAATGAATCATAACAAAATAAAGCAACTTCTAGATAAAAACAATTTTATAGTAAATTGTGGTAAGATTAAAGAAGTTGTTGGCTTAACAATAATCTCAAGTGGTCCAAGCGATATCAAAATAGGTGATGTGTGTTTTATTGAAAGCGATAATGGATATATTGAGGCCGAAGTAGTTGGGTTTAAAGATAAAAATGTCCTTCTTATGCCTCTTGGAAATATGGACGGTATAAAACTTGAAAGTATTGTACGCTCTACATCAAAAGGATTAAAAGTAGGCGTAGGCAACAATATGCTTGGAAGGATACTTAATGCTTTGGGTAAACCCATTGACTCAAAAGGACCTATACTAATTGAAAAGCACATGCCACTATATCCAAAACCTACAGATCCAATGCAAAGACAAATTATAAACGAGCCAATTATTACAAAAATAAAAGCAATAGATGGTTTGTTGACGCTGGGAAAAGGTCAAAGAATCGGAATATTTGCAGGAAGTGGCGTTGGTAAATCTACACTTCTTGGCATGATTGCAAGAAAAGCAAAAGCAGATGTTAACGTAATAGCGTTAATTGGAGAAAGAGGTCGCGAAGTAAGAGAATTCATAGAAAATGATTTGACCCAGGAAGGTTTAAAAAAAAGCGTTGTTGTTGTAGCTACAAGTGATGAAGCGCCACTTTTAAGGCGTGAAGGAGCTTTTTTAGCAAGTGCTATTGCTAAATTTTTCAGTGATCAGGGACTTGATGTAATTATGATGATGGATTCTGTTACACGATTTGCAATGGCTCAGCGGGAAATTGGCCTTGCAATAGGCGAGCCCCCTACTATGAAAGGCTATACACCAAGCGTTTTTTCGCTTTTGCCAAGACTCATGGAAATACCGGGAAAATTCCAAAAAGGCAGCATTACTGCCATATATACAGTTTTGGTTGATGGGGATGATTTCAACGAACCAATTGCAGATACTGCACGCTCAATTTTAGACGGACACATTGTATTATCAAGGAAAATTGCAGAAAGAAACCACTACCCGGCAATTGATATATTAAAAAGTGTCTCAAGGCTTATGGGCACGATTGTCAATAGCGAACATAAATTTTTAGCAAATAATCTTAGAAAGTACATGTCTATCTATGAGCAAGCAGAAGATTTAATTAACATTGGAGCTTATTCTATGGGCTCAAATCCTGATATTGATGCAAGCTTAAGGGTAATAAACAAAATTAATGAGTTTTTAGTTCAGGGTATTGATGAATCGTATGAATTTTCAGAAACGATAAATTTATTAAATAAAACTTTAGAGTAAATGTTTGTATTTAAATTTGAAAAGATTAAAAACCTAAAAAAAAATCTAATAAATATCGAGATAATGAAATTAAATGAGATAAATACTCAGATAAAATTAAACAATCAAAATTTAATCGAACTTGAAAATCAAAAAAAATACCTGATCGAAAAATTCGACTCACAAATCAAAATAAATATTGATTTCAATATTTTAAAATATATAGCAGATAGTATTTTATCGCTAGATGTAAACATAAAATCATTACAAAAAATAATTGAAGAACTCCGAAATAAAAAAATTGCCCAAATCGAAACAATTAAAAACTAAAAGAATACTATAAAGAGAGGTATATATATGAAGAAAAGCTCAAAGAACAAAATTTTATTAATGATATTAGCTCTATTTTTTATACTAGGAATAAATAGGTCCTATGGACAAAACTTAAGTGATATAAACCAAAAAATCAATGAACTAAAAGCATTAGAAAAGATTATTGATGAAAAAAGTGCGCAACTAAAATCGCAACAGCAAGACATAGTAAATCAAAGAAA
>NZ_JAGDWY010000025.1 GCF_023256235.1 Desulfurella sp. | reverse complement strand
ATTATATTAAAAATTTTTTAATTTGTAAAGAAAAATCTGCAGTATTAATTATTTTATTTAAATTGAATATTAATATAAAAATATTCATTTAGATTGACTAATAAAATTTGTTTAATATACTTTAATTGGTTTATTAAGTATTGTGGAATAAACGGTGTTGGATAGTTTTTTTCATGGCGCTGATATTTATAGTTTTGCAAAAAAACTCAATATTAAACCAAAAGATGTTATTGATTTTTCTTCGAATATAAATTTTGTAAAGCCAAAAGTTAAGTTAAAAAACATTAATGTTAGCCCCTACCCTGACCCAAGATATGTTAAACTCAAAAAAGCTATCTCAAAAAAATACAATATTGATGAAAACTATATTCAACTGTTTAATGGTTCAACAGATGCCATATTTACCATTATAAATCACTTTGAAGATGTTACTTTATATGCACCTATTTTTGCAGAATACAAAAGGGCAAATAAAATAAAATTAATAAATAGATTTTCAAATATCTATGAAATTACGCCTAAAGACTCATTGGTTGTTTTTGTAAATCCTTCTACGCCAGATGGCACTTACTACGATTTAAAAAAATTTTTTGATATATGGTGCAAGCAAAATAATACAGTACTAATAGATGAATCTTTTTTGGATTTTAGTGGCAAAAAAAGTGCACTTTGCTTTTTAAAGGATTTTGAAAAACTTATTATTTTAAAGTCTTTTAGCAAATTTTATGCATGTGCCGGCGTAAGAGTTGGCGTTTTAATAAGTAAAATAAAGTTTAAAACACCTATCTGGAATATATCTGTATTTGATGAACAATACATACTTCATGCATTAAAAGATAAAAAATTTAAAATTAAATCAAAAATTTATATAGAAAAAAATAAACAAATGTTGCGCGAAATTTTAGAAAATTCTGGCTTATTTGAAAAAATATATGATTCTAATACTAATTTTTTGTTAGCAAAGCTAAAACACATAAGCTCTATTGCTCTACAGGATAAATTATCAGCGTACAATATTTTAATTAGGGATTGTTTCAATTTTGATTTTTTAGATGAATTTCATGTTAGATTTGCCGTTAAAACCAAAAAAGAGCTAAAAATTCTAAAAAAGGCTCTGAAATGAACGACATATTGGTTTTAGGCTCATCATCCAGCGCTGGAAAATCTACAATTACAATGTTTTTATTAAATATTTTAAAGCAAAACAATATTAAAGCCCTGCCCTTTAAAGCACAAAATTTTTCAAATAATTCAACAGTTGCTGACGATAATACAGAAATTGCATTTGCTCAATACTTTCAAGCAAAATCTATTGATTTAAAAACTAGTTACTTTATGAATCCGCTACTTGTAAAATCAGCAAACAATCAAAAACTTCATATAATTTTAAATGGAAAATTTTTTGGTGAGATGGATGCAACTGAGTTTTACACAAATATTGATACTTTTAAATCCTCAATAGAAAAAAGTTACAAAAATCTGAAAAAGCAAGGTTTAATTGTAGCAGAAGGCGCAGGTAGCCCAACAGAGCTTAATTTTTTAGAAAAAGACTTGGCTAATGTTTTTATAGCAAAAACATTTAAACCAAAAATTGTATTTGTAGCAGATATTGAAAGGGGTGGTGTATTTGCAAGCATATATGGTACCAAAGAGTTATTAAAAAAAATTGGCCTTGAAATTTCTGGTGTTATAATTAACAAGTTTAGAGGCGATATAAGATTGTTTAACCAGGGAATAAAAATAATAGAAAATGAATTTGGTTTGCCAATTTTAGGTATTTTGCCTTATGAAAAACTAAATGTTGGTTATGAAGACAGTTTTAATATAGATAATTACAGTCAAAGTAAAAAACCACTTATTAGAGCAGGTGTTTATCGCTTTAGACACATAAGTAATTACTTTGATATAGAACCACTTGTTTTGGATAAAAATGTTGAAGTGATATTTTTTAATGACTTAAATTTGGCAGAAATGTTTGATGTAGTAATTTTTCCTGGTACAAGACAAACAGTTTTTGATCTTATGCTTTTAAAAAAACAGGATTACAGTGTTTTAAAAAAATGCAAAATTATAGCTTTATGTGGTGGCTATCAAATGCTATTTAGCGATATTTTTGACAATGTTGAATCAAATGTCAAGCATGCAAGAGGTTTGGGCTTAATTGATGGTCCTGTTTACTTTTTAAGAGAAAAAACACTAAAGCGTTCTGTTTACAAAATTATTGATTTTGATGTAGAAGGATTTGAAATGCATTTTGGACACACTGAAAAACTATTTTATGAAGATGAAAATATATTTGGCACACTTGTACACGAAGCTTTATTTAGTGATAAACTAAGAACTTATTTGTTAAAAAAAGTAAACCCAAATTATCATGGTTTTTGCTATAAAAAAGCTTACAAAAAACACCTTGCACAATTTATACAAACATCTAAAATGAATTTTTATGTGGATAAGTTTATTAAACTCCTATAGTTTTTTAGCCTTTTGCGCATTTATTGTGGATTATATTTTTGGATCAATAAAATTAAAATACCACCCAGTTGTTTTGATAGGTAAGTTTATAAGTTTTTTTGAAAGGCATTTTTACAAAGATAGCATAAAAGCAGGAGTAATTATTTTTATAATTACAAACTTATTGGCACTTTGTTTTGTTGGATTTATCTATATTATTTTACCAAAAATATACTGGTATGTTTTTGAGATAGGTCTATCTGGTATTTTGATTGCAAACAATATGCTTTATAAAGAAGTCAAAAAAGTTGTCCTTTCTGGTAACCCGAGGCAAAAACTCAGGTATTTGGTTAGCCGCGATGTTGATAGTCTAAGTGAATCCGATGTTTACAAAGCCTGTATCGAAACTTATGCAGAAAACATAAATGACGCAGTTATTGCTCCGTTATTTTACCTATTGCTTTTTGGTTTGTGGGGGCTTATAGTTTATAAATGCACAAATACACTTGATTCAATGATAGGCTATAGAAACGCTCGTTATGAAAAATTTGGCAAAATTAGCGCAAGGGCTGATGATGTTTTAAACTTCATTCCAGCCAGATTAACTGCATTAATTGTGCTTTTTTTAAACAAAAAACTTAACTACATTAAAAATATTTCAACACTATCAAGATACTATACAAGTCCAAACTCAGTTTATCCAATAGGAGCTTTTGCATATGCCCTTGAAGTTTGTCTTGGTGGTCCTACAAGTTATTTTGGTAGAGTAGTTTTTAAACCAACGCTTGGTTTTAATAAATGCAAACTCGATGAATCTGATGTATTTAGAGCACTTAGGCAAAAAAATAAAATAGATTTAGCAATTGTTTTGATATTGGTGTTTTTAGTTATAATAGAAAACTGGAGGATTTTTATTCGATGAATGCGCTTTTTATTGGTCCAAATAAAAGTGGCAAATCCCGACTTGCATTGGAATATACACTTAAAATTGCCCAAACAAAACCATATTTTATTGCAACAGGGATTGCAGTTGACGAAGAAATGAAAAAAAAGATTGAACTTCACAAAAAAGAACGAAAAAACAGTTTTATTACAATAGAAGAACCACTTTTTATCTATGAAAAGCTACAATCTATAAAAGAATACAAGCTACTTGATTGCCTGAGTTTTTGGGTTAGCAATATGTTATTGAGCAATAAGGAAAATGAAATTGAAAATACAGCACATAATATATCAAAAATTCAAAATTGTGTATTTGTAATAAATGAAGTAGGAGCTTGCGTTATACCTGACAATGAACTTGCAAGAAAGTTTGCTCATTACAATGGGATTGTTGCTCAAATTATAGCCAAAAACTGCGATGAAGTGTTTTTATGTTCAGCAGGTATTAGTATAAAAATCAAATGAAAAAGTTTTTTATTGGTTTTGCAATAGCATGGAATATGCTAACAAATATACCATTATTTAGAATTTATACATTTAAAGAAGGCTACAATGCTTACGCATGTATAAATTATGGTGTTGTGGGATTTATTTTAGGATTAATTGTCTATTTGCTTTGCAAAATTGCAAGTATTGAGCCCTATATTCTGGTAAAAGTTTTAATATTTTGCTTTTATATTTTTTCTTATGGAGCACTTCATCTTGATGGCTTGTTTGACAGTCTTGATGCAATTTTTTTAAAAGCCCCAAAAGAAAAATTATTGAGCATTTTAAAAGATCCCCACCTTGGTTCATTTTCGGTAATTTTTGGCACACTATTTATAATTACAAAACTGACTGCTTTTGTTTACCTTAAAAATATGTCTTTGTTTATTGTAGCGGCAAGTGCTTCGCGCTTTAGTGTAATATTTCCTATGAGATTTTTCCCATACATTTCTTCTGGTATGGCACAAAATGCAAAAAATGAGCTTAAAAACCATCATTTAATAATTGCAAGCATTATTATGATTGTTTTTTTATCGCCAATTTACAAGTTTTCAATTATAATTTTAATATTTAGCGTTTGCTGTAGTTTATTTATTGGCAATCTTTTGACAAAAAAATTTGGTGGCCTAAATGGTGATTTTTACGGATTGTTAATTGAAACAAATGAATTAATTTTAATTTTGGTTTTTGTTTTTTTGGGTAAATATTTGTCTTGACACATTGGTACAAATTTCATAATTTATCTTCAGTGCGGGGCGTAGCGCAGTCTGGTAGCGCACCAGTTTCGGGTACTGGGTGTCGGAGGTTCAAATCCTCTCGCCCCGACCAGAACTTATTCGAGGTAGTTTAATCGTGATCAAAGAACAA
>NZ_JAGDWY010000024.1:2284-4566 GCF_023256235.1 Desulfurella sp. | reverse complement strand
AATTCCTGGTCTTTGCAGGGTAGTTTTATTAATTCTACGCTATGGGGCGTTAATTTATTAAAGTACCACAAAAGCCCCATAAACAATTTTTCTGCTCCCCCAACCACAAAAGGTACAGGAGAAGGCGTAACAATAGCTATTTTCATAATTAAAAGCTATTCCTTAAACGCTTTTGAAAAATTTTCTGTTAATGGTTTTAACAAATATTCTAGCATGCTTTGCTTGCCTGTTTTTATAGTAACCTGCACTGGCATGCCAGCAACTATTTTTTTGTGAGCTAATTTTTTTATGGCATCTTTTGTTAACTCAATGCGCACGATATAGAAAGGCATTTTAGCGTTCTGCGTTGTAATAGTGTCTGCAGAAACATAAATTACCTTGCCTTGAACTATGGGCGTTGTGTGGATGTTGAAAGCTATAAAGTTTAAATCCGCATCTTGATTTAAATGGACTTTATCTATGTCTTGCGGTTCAACCTGAGCTTCAATGATAAATTTTGAGTCAATAGGCAGTATTTCTAGCAATTCCTGCCCCTGTGCTACGCTTGCTCCTATGGTGTGCACGGTTAAGTAAAGCACTGTGCCGTTTATTGGAGATTTTATAGTCATGCTCTCGTAAATTTTTTTGTAGTAGAGATACTGGTACTTTGCTGATGACAGTTGTGATTCAACTTCTGCAAGTTTTCCTTGCGTATCGGCTAAAAACTGACTTTGAAGATTTTGAAGTTTTGCGTTATTTTCGGCAATTTGTGTTTTTATACGACCAATTTGACCAAGTAAATTATCTAAATTGCCTTTTAGCTCTTCGTACTGTCTTTCTTTGTCTAAAAACTGATTTTTTGGGTAGTAGCCTTCTTTTGCAAGCGGCTTTAGAGACGAAATCTGCTGGGCTAAGATGCTTACCTGTGATTTGAAGGAATCGGCATTTAACTTTAGACCATATAGTTCAGATTCCAAGCCAGCAGTGTTTTGTAAAATTGCATTTTTTTGACTTTGAAAGTTTTGCATAGTTGAAAAAAATAACTGCCTTTGCGTTTGTATAAGATTTGCAACGGAAGGCTCCTGGGCGTTTTCTAAAAGCTCTTTTGGAAATGTAATGTCAGGGCTGTTTTGAAGCTGGGCTTGAAGCCTTGATTCCATTGATAAAAGGTATAAATACTCGCTTTTTGCTTTTGCGTATGCTGCTTTTGCTTCAGAATCATCCAGAATGATAAGCGGTTGATTTTTTTTGACTACTTCGCCTTCTTTTACAAGAATACTTTTGATTTTAGCTGTCTGCGGGCTTTGAATGATATTCAAATGAGTGCTTGTTACAACTGTGCCTGGCACAACTATACCGCTGCTTAGAGGCGCTAAAGCTGCCCACAGTAAAAATCCTCCAAAGAAAATTACAACAACTGCTATTGCTATATGTATCATTTTTTTTGTGTTTGTATTTAATTTTTGAGTACCAGGTGGCAAGTAATCCATAACTTTAGGCTCCTTTTTGTGGTGTTTGTGGCGCTTGATTTGGGTTATTTAAGTGAGCGTTTTGCTGTGCTTGCATCTGGGCTTGCTGTTCGTTTATAGCCTGAAGGGCTTTTAGTATTTCCTGAGATGGGCCAAATGCCTGCACACTGCCATTTAGCATCAGTATGATTTTATCTGTTATGGCAAGTATTGGTGTTCTATGCGTTATCAAAAATACTGTTTTTTTCATTTTCTTTAAATTTAACAAAGCGTATATCAAAGCGCGCTCGCCCATATCATCCAAGCTAGAGTTTGGCTCATCTAAGACTATAAGTGTTGGGTCATTGTACAGGGCGCGGGCAAGACCTATTCTTTGCTTTTGACCGCCTGAGATTATTGCGCCGTTTGTGCCTAATTTTGTGTCATAGCCTTCTGGAAATTGTAAAATCATCTCGTGTATGCCTGCCATTTGAGCTGCTTTTATAACTTTGTTGGAGTCAATTTCTCCAAATCGCGAGATATTTTCTGCTACTGTGCCATCAAGCAACTCTACATCCTGCGGCAGATAGCCAATATATTTTCCTAAGTCTTCTCTATCCCATGTACTTATTTCTGCGCCGTCAAGCCTTACAGAACCGCTGTATGGAGGCCAGATCCCTACAAGCATTTTGCCAAGTGTTGTTTTGCCAGATGCTACAGGACCTATAATGCCGACCATTTCACCTGGGTTAACTTCAAAACTTACATTCTTTAGTATCATCAAATTTGATCCTGGCGGAACGGCAATTAGATTAGATACAGACACTTTACCAACAGGCGGAGGCAATTGTAGAC
>NZ_JAGDWY010000024.1:1782-2274 GCF_023256235.1 Desulfurella sp. | reverse complement strand
GACTCTTTGGTTTTTCCGGGTATTGAGCAAACATAGCTTCAAGTCTTGCATATGATTCACGCACAGAAACAAACTGTCGCCATACGCTGATTGCCAAATCCACAGGGCTTAATGCCCTGCCTATAAGTATTGCAGAGGCTACTATCATTCCCATTGTCAGTTGACCTTGTATAGCGTAATAAGCACTTACGCCATAGCCCAAAAGAGATTGAAATGTTATTCTTAATGCTTTAGTTGTAGCGCTAATAGTTCCAGCTTTAGAGCTTGTGTCAGATTGGTAGCTTAGAAAGTTAATGTACCTGCTATACCAGTGTTTTTTAACATTTTCTTTCATGCCCATAGCGTAAATTGCTTCAGCATTGCGAAAGTTTACATTTGCAAATACCTGAGATTCTTGATAATGTTTATTGGCTTCCCCAAGTCCTTTTTTTGTAACAACCTCTGTAAGTATAGCCATACCCATCATTACCAGGCTTGCCACAATTGCAAGGA
>NZ_JAGDWY010000024.1:0-1772 GCF_023256235.1 Desulfurella sp. | reverse complement strand
ATGGGTTGCCTGTGTTTGCGTATAGTGCGCTTGAAAATGCTACAGAAAACACTCTTTCATTTAATTGGGCATCCATGTTGTTGCTTATCCTAATTAAAAGCTGTGAGCGGAGCCATTCAAGAACTCCCATAAAAGCGTAAAAACCTAAAACCATTAAACTAATCAAAATTAGTGTCGGCACACTCTTTGAAACCAATATTCTATCGTAAACTTCCAGCATATATATTGAAGGTACTATCATTATAATATTAATTATGGCACTTACTATGCCTGTTGTAATGAATGCCTGTTTAAATGGCTTTAATGCTTGCAGCAGCTGACTTTTTGGCTTTTGTCTGCCAAAAAAATTTGGTCTGGAAAACACGAAACCTCCGAAATTATTTAATTGTTGCTAACAATCAACTCTGAGCTTGGTGCCAAATATGTATTAAAAAAGTCTATATCATCTTTGCTTAAAGTGCCAGAGTAATATTTTAGCTTAAACATATCTGTAATATAGCTGTATTTTGCGTTTAAAAGCTGGTTTTCTACATCGTATAGCTGTTTTTGAGCATTTATCACATCTGCAATAGTTTTTATGCCGGCTTTTAGGCCCATGTAATTTGCCTTTAGTGCGGTTTGAGCGGCTTTTTTTGCAATTCTTAAACTGTCAATTTTTGATATATCGCTTGATACATTTAAAAACGCTTCTGTAACACTCGAGGTAATGTTGTTTTGGTAATTTTCTTTGTCCATCTGAGCCTGTTTTACCCTATAGTGGGCTTCGTCAATTCTGGCTATTGAGTTGCCGCCGTTAAAAATTGGCACATTTATTTGTATGCCGATGCTTGCGTATTTTATAGTTTGTGTTTGTATATAGCTATTTGTGTTTGTGTAAGTATAGCTTGCAATAAGCGCTACGCTTGGCAGCTGATCGCCAATAGCTTTGGTTAAATCTTGCTTATAGTAATTTACATTTTGTTCGTAGTATTTAATTACAGGGCTGTTTTGCTTTGCCAGTTCTATCCAGTCATCTAATTTTGACGGTGTGGGAAATTTAAAGCTTATATCATCTTTAAGCGGAGAAATGCTTGCAGGCATAATACCGACAATTGCCTTAAATTTTGTCAGGGCGATATCAAGTTTATTTTGAGCCTGAATTAGTTTTGCCGACGTAATATCATACCTTGATTGCGCATCATCAACGTCAACCAGAGTTGCTTCACCTGCTTTGTATAGTTTTTGGGCAAGAACCAAATCTTCGTGTGCAGCTTTTTTTTCCATTTTTGTAAGATTTATTTCGTCTAATGCAGAAAGCACATCAAAGTAGCTTTGCGCTACATTATATATAATTTGCTGGTCGGCATCTTTAAATTGATATTCGCCCATCTTGGCTCTTGTGTTTAGCTCTTTAAACATAGCAAAGCTTGATAGGTTAAATAAATACTGTTGAGCATTCAGTGAAATAGTGTTTGCCATGTAGTTTGCATAATAATATGGGGCAGTTCTAAAATCGTACTTGGATCTATTAGCGCTAAGAGAAATTTGTGGCAATAAGTATGATAGGCCTTGCATTTTGTATGTTTGAGAGGCTTTATATTGATAAGTAGAGGATAAATAGCTTGGATTATAGCCTATTGCTTTATAATAGCTTTGTGTCAAATCAATAGCGTGGGCTTTTGGGCTTAAGCCACAAAATGATGCAGCCAAAAGACAAATGCCTAACAAATGTGTTTTTTTAATTTTTAGCACTTTTAACGCGATACCTCTTTGCTTCAAATAAAAATGTCTTT
>NZ_JAGDWY010000023.1:49423-50707 GCF_023256235.1 Desulfurella sp. | reverse complement strand
TTGCTCAAAAATTAGGCTTACCATTGGAAAAATTAAAATATGCAAACCCCGGTATTAAAAGATCGGATTTAAGTATCGGTCAGAAAATACTAATACCTCAAATAAACACCACTGTTTCAAATTCTCAAACGGCGTCGAATATTATTAAATCAAAAGTTTATATCGTACAAAAAGGCGACAGTGCCTATAACATAGCAAAAAAATTGGGCTGCAGTCTTGATCAATTAAAGAATCTTAATCCAAATATAAACTTATCTGATTTAAATATTGGCGATAGGATTATTGTACCAGATAGCACAAAAACTGTCTCCAATACCCAATTGACCAATGTTTATATTGTAAAAAGTGGCGATACAGCCTCAACTATTGCCAGCAAATACAATATTTCTCTTTCCGAATTAGAAAAATTAAACCCTCAATTAAATTTATCTAATATAAATATTGGTGATAAAATTATTTTACCCGTCAACATTTCAAATAAAAATACTCAAACTTTAACTCAAATTAAGACTTTTAAGAACGAGAACTTTTATACTGTTGAACCTGGAGATACACTTACGGCTATATCGCAAAAAACAGGCATCAATATGAGTGTAATTAAAAACTTAAATCCAAGTGTTGATTGGTCAAACCTGCAAATTGGTGAAAAAATTGTTTTAAAACCTTCTTTAAAAAAAGAACAAACAGTACTATCTCATAATGGTATTTACCCTCAAGAAAATCAAAACACAAACTATATAAAATACACTGTAGCACCAGGTGATACACTTTTTTCTATCGCAAAAACTTTTTCTACTACAATTGACGAACTTAAAAAAATTAACTCTCTAGCAAGCAATAATCTATCTATAGGTCAAACAATACTTGTTCCACCCAAAATAGTGGCAATGAAATCAATGCAAAACAATAACACTTCAAATGAAACACCCGCATACCAAGCAAAAAACAAGATCGATCAGCAACAAAATAATGACCAATCTACTGCTTTAGATTATAGCGAAAACAATGATTATTCTTTGTATTTAGATCATTATACAGTTCAAAAAGGTGACACTCTTTATCAAATAGCAAAAAAATTCAATGTAACCATTGATGACATTGTGGCTTTAAATAATCTTCCCGACAAAGAAATTACAGTTGGGCAAGTTTTACTTATACCAAACAATAATAAAAATATAGCATCCACTCCAAAAAACTATTCAACAAGTGAATATTCACTTGTAAACAAAGAAACACCTTTGAGCGAAAGATTGGTAAAATATGCAAAACTTTTTGTTGGTGCAC
>NZ_JAGDWY010000023.1:43444-49413 GCF_023256235.1 Desulfurella sp. | reverse complement strand
TTTTAATAAAAAATATTTTCAATAAATACATAAGTATAAAAATACTTAAAAATGCAACAATCTCATAAATTATAAAGTTAAGTGGTTTCCAACTCAATGAAAATAAATAAAGACCATAGGTTATAAAAATACCATAAAGTATAGGAATAATATATAAACTAACTTTTTCGTTAGAAATATATTTTAAAAACGAATTTAAAGCAACCAATTAAACACCTTTATTATAAGAAAGCCATTTATTTTTAAAAGATTCGTATGAGTGTTTAAACTTTCTTAAAGTTTCAACTGATGTCATCATCATTACTTCAAGGTTTCCAGAAAACTTAACTTTTTTTAACTCTTCAAGTTTGTCTTCTGTTTCTTTTATTAGTTTTTCAAAATCTTCTATTTCTTCTTTTGAAATCATTTTAAAAGTTTGTTTATCTAATTCGTCTTGAGAAATTTCTGTTATTCCTTGATTCAATAAATAAGAAATTCCTCTTATCTGCCATTTCGTAATTGTTTCCGGTAATGAAAAAATAACGTTTTTACTCACTTCCAAGGCTTCTTTTTGTTTTTCCGCGTTTTCTTTCATTTTATCCAAATTTATTGTTTTTTCAAACATATCCAGGGACTTATCCTTCTCATGTTGGAATATATATTGGGGATGATAAATTTATATCTGCATTAAATCAAAATACTGGCGTAGTAATATCGCCTTTAGATGGTTATTTTCTAAAAAGGTTTGTTGGTGCAAGAAGAGTTTTACCATCCAACAGAAAATTTGATGATAATACTGGGAATAGATCCGGGTAGTAAAACCACAGCTTTTGGTATAGTGGACTGCTTAAATAAGACATTCGAATACGATTTTATTAGTTTACAAAAGATACAGAATTTTGATGATAAGTTATATGCAGTTTTTTTAAAAACTCAAGAAGTAATTAAAAATCATAATATTAACGAAGCTGCGGTTGAGGATGTATTTTATTCTGTAAACATCAAATCGTCTTTGAAACTTAGTGAAATAAAAGGTGCAATACTTGCTGCTATAAAGCTTTCTAATATTAACGTTGCTCATTATTCAACAAGAGAGATAAAACAGGCGATATCTGGTTATGGAGCTGCTTCAAAAACCCAGCTAAAATTTATCATTGAAAAAACATTTAACAAAAAATTAGACAACTTACCCCTTGATGTGTCTGATGCCATTTCTATTGCATTAGCGCATTGCAGCTACAAGCATACCACAAGCCGCATTAATTGATTCGCCTTTAGATTTTCTTACAGTAACAAACATATTTTTATCTCTTAGGTGCTGAGCAAATTCTTCTATTGTTTTATCATCACTGGGCAATAGTTTATCTGTAAAAATGTGTTTGTTTAAAGGTATCAAATTTATTTTACACCTGATTGGCTTTAGTAACTTGATCAAATTCTTTATATCTTCTTGTTTATCATTAAAATCTTTAATCATCACATATTCAAATGTCAGTCTTTTACGCTCCGGCATAGGAAAATCTTTTACAGAATTTATTAATTCTTCCAGTGGATAAGTATTGTTAATGGGCATCAAATAACTCCGTTTAAAATTATCGGCTGCATTCAATGATATTGCAAGATTAATGTAAGCTAAATCTTTTTTTAGCATTTCAATTTTTGGAACAACGCCACAGGTTGATAGTGTTATGCGACGTTTTGATATGCTCAAACCAAATTCATTATTAAGTATCTTAATAGCTTTTATTGTATTGTGGTAATTATCAAGTGGCTCTCCCATACCCATAAATACTATATTTGGCGTTTTATGTGTTGTCTTTTTAATATAATTATAAATATACCATACTTGATAAACAATTTCCCATGCTTGTAAATTTCTAATAAATCCTAGCTTTGCTGTAGCACAAAATTTACAGTTCATTTTACATCCCACTTGAGTAGAAACGCATATAGTGTTTTTACCTTCTTTCATTGGAATCAAAACGGATTCTACGGCTTGGTTATCAAATAACTTAAATAAAATTTTTGTTGTACCATCAGAATCCTTTGTTGTAATACAATCAAGTTTTGGGATTAAAAATCTCTCACTTAAAAGTTTTCTGTCTATTTTTTTTAAAACACTGATATTTAAAAAGTCATCAAAACCTTTAGCATATATAAAGCTAAATAGCTGTTTTGCTCTGTACTTTTCTAATCCCAAATTTAACATATACTCTTGAAGTTCATCTAAAGTAAAGTCAAAAAAGTTGTCCATTTTACTTTAAACCCATAACAACTTCTATTTTTTCTTTTAATACTTCTGGCGTAAAAGGTTTTACAATGTAATTATTGACGCCTGCCTTTAGTGCTTCTAGTATATCTTCTTTTGCTGCTTCCGTTGTGACCATAATAATAGGCACATCATCCCACTCTTTCATACTGCGTATTTTTTTGACAAAGGTTAACCCATCCATGTTTGGCATATTCCAATCTGTTATAATAAGATCAACTTTTGTTTGAGATAGAATATCAAGTGCTTGCTTGCCATCTTCTGCTTCCAATACATCACTACCGTATCCTATACGAGATAGTGTATTTTTAATAATTCTTCTCATAGTAGAAGAATCATCAATTGTAATAATTTTCATTTAATCTCCCCCTTTTGAAACCTCTTTACTATATCATCTACTTCTTTGTCAATCTGATCTTTTTTAGATTCATCTACAATTGTTTTTGCGACACGAGCTCTAACTTTTTTACCTGATGAAAACCAGTTGTTTAAATACTCATGCAAAGCCTGAATTACGCTTATTACTTTTTCTATCTTTTGCCTTGTAATATCCTGAAATTGCAATAAATCCATAGAATCAAATATGTAATTTTTTAATTCTTCGTGTGTTGCTTGAATTTCATCAAAAATTTTTAATACATTTGTGAAATATTCATAATTTTGCTTTACTGCTGCTTTTGGAAATGCACTAATAAAAAGATCCATAAATTTTTTATGTTCATCAAGGTAAGGCTTAATCTTTTTTAATTCCGCATCCATAGCATCAATTCTGCTTACAGCATTTTCAAGCAACTCAAATAATCGATTTACCTTTTCTTCGCTTTCTTTTGTTATTTCATCAAGCTTGTCTACAACCCTGTGGTCTTCCTGGGGATAAATCACGCCTTGAAGGTGTTCAATATTTTCTGACTCTTTTTGTTGAGTTTTTACAGTTGATTCTTCAAAAGTTTCTTCCTTAAGCTTTTTTTGGTTATTTTCTTCAAACTTATCCAGAATATTTTCAATATCTTCTTTTTTTGCTGAATTAAAACTGGCAAGTAGTTTATCAATTTCGTCTTGAGTACTCATTGTCCCCTCCGATTTTTAAGCCTTCTTTAATGATGCTTGTATGGCAAAACTTCCAAGCTCACTTTCAAACGGTATAACTATTGTAGGTATACCTTTGGCTGAACTAATAGTATGTTCTTTGCCTACAATAACATTTGGTACAGAGATTTTAATATGAATCTTTTTTTCATAGAAAATCTTTTTCACTCTGCCCGCTATTATGTTTGTTAGCTCTCCTATTGCATCTCTTGTATCTGAAGAAAGTCCAAGCACCTCTTCTCCAATAAATCTTGACACTACTTTTAATGCAGTTTGTTTAGGTAAAGAAAAAGCTATTGAACCTATTGCTTCACCAGTTATACCAATGATGCCGCTTATATCAAAAAGTGGTTCATCTGTTTGTTTCACGTATGGTTTTGATAATTTGGGTTCAACACCTACTATATCTTTAAAAATTTCTGTAGTAGCTAATATAAAAGGATTTATCCAATCTGCACTGATTGTTGACATTTTTAAAACCTATTTAACATTGTTTGTAACAGCTCTTACAAACTCTTCTGCAATAAATTTTGTACAAAAATCATCAGCTCCTACAGATTTTGCTTTTGCTAAATTAGCGCCACCGGATAGCGAAGTATTAACAACAACAGGCAAAGATTCAAATCTTGGGTCTTCTTTTATCATTTTTGTCAGCGTAAAACCATCCATGTTTGGCATTTCCACATCAGTAATCACCAAATCTACCATGGATTTAATATTTCCATTGGACGATTCATAAAGTGTATTTAAAAGCTCCCAGGCTTCCTGACCATCTTTTGTTTCGTAGAGTTTTTCTGTTATAGGTTTTATAGCTTCTTTTATAATCTTTCTTGCAATAGATGAATCATCTGCTATTAAAACATTGGCTTTTCTTGAAATTTTAACATTTGACATATCTTTTTCTATTCTTTGTACATTTTCTGTTCCAAATATGCCAAGTTCTTCACAAATCTTTTCAAAATCAACTATAAGCAAAACTTTATCTTTGTCTTCATCGTCTATATTGTTTATCGTGCCTATAATTTTATTGTCGTACTGGCTGGATAACACATCATTGGGTGGTTTTATATCGCTCCAGGCAAATCTTCTTATCCTTTTTGCTTCATGAACTATAAATCCAACCGTCACATTATTAAAATTTGCCACAATAATTTTTTTATTTTTAGCAATTGATGGATCCTGGGGTTCTTTTATATTTAGCCATTTAGCTAAATTTACAATTGGAATTACCTCTCCCCTCAAATTAATCATACCTTCTAATACATCAGATTTGCCATGAACGCTAATTATTTCTTTTGGATCTGGATATTTAATTATTTCTTTTATCTTTGCTACATTTATACCGTAAATGTTTTCTTTAATGTAACCTGATCTATCTTCAAACATTCTAAAATCAACAAACTCAACCCTGTTTTCACCTACTCTTAAAACTTCTTTCAATTCATCGTTCATGACTTATACCCACCTTCTTTTAGTATGGTATTTACATCAAGCAAAATAACCAAAGCTTCATCAAGCTTGCCTACGCCTTTGATATACTTTTGTATATTTTCATTTACGGTTTCTGGAGAGTTTTCTATATTTTGATTGTTTATATGATATATTTTTTTTATTCTATCTACAAGGAAACCTACAGTGTTATCTTCGACAGAAACCACTATTATTCTGCTATCTTGAGTTATATCTTTAAATTTATCAAAAAATTTTTTGTTTAAATCAACTATAGGAATAATTTTACCTCTTAGATTTATAACACCAAGAACAAAATCCAGTGTATTTGGGATAAAAGTTATATTTATAGGTTTAATTATTTCCGATACATTCAGTATATCTATACCATATGTCTCATTTTCTAAATTAAATCCTACAGCCTGAGTATACTCCGAATTAAAACTCTCCATTGGCCCCCCTAAAATTTTATCATCTTTTCTATTTTTTTATTAACATTAACCATAGTAGTAATTACATGAACAATTTTTTCCAGTGCTGTATAAATAATATTTATTCTGTAAGCCAAATCATCCACAACTTTTATTTGCTCACTTATAGCTAATGAGTTTTGAGCTAAAGCTTCACCAATAGAATTTGATTCTTTTTGAGATTGACTAAACAAACCTGCAAATTCATTAAAATCATTTGCAAGCGTCTCTAAAAAATTGTTGACATTTTCTACATTTTCAACAGCTTCTTCTATTTTGCTATTAAATGTATCAAGAATTTTATTAATATTTTTTGTCATATTATCTGTTTTTGTTGCAAGTTTTCTAATCTCATCTGCAACTACCGCAAAACCTTTGCCAGCTTCTCCCACACGTGCAGCTTCAATAGCAGCATTCAATGCAAGCAGGTTTGTTTGTGAAGCAATATCTGATATTGAACCAATTACTTCGCTAATTTTTTCTGATGAAACACTTAAGTTTTTTATACTTTCTACAAATGCACTTAGGTTTTCTTTTTTTTCTGTTATATCTTTATTACGCTCATCTATCTTGGATTGTAAAGCAGCATTATTTTTGTTAAATTGCTCAAAGTCGGTATTGATTGACATAAGGTGATCTGTCATGGATTTTAGATTGCCGCTCATTTCTTCAATCGATGCAGCAAACACATTCATCTGATCTTTTATGCCTTTTAC
>NZ_JAGDWY010000023.1:36642-43434 GCF_023256235.1 Desulfurella sp. | reverse complement strand
ATCACCAAGAATTATATTAAAACTTCCTTCTATAGAATTACTAAGAAGCGAATCTTTTACTACACTTTTTGCAAGTTTTGTTATTGTTTGTTTCTCATTTAAATTATCAATACTAATTAAATTGTTTTTCTTCATGGGATCACCTTGATATTTCATCTATAATATCGCTTCCGCATTTTAAAGATTCCAGCCAGCTTAAAAATGTCTTTGCTTCTTCTTTTTTAAATATAGCACCATGTTGCGGAGCTATCATATTGATATCATACTTCCTTATGCGATTTACAAAATTTTTGCACACAGTATTTGACGCCATATAGCGTTTATGAAAACCTTCCATTAAAGAAACATGACTATCGAAGTTTTCAACAAAAAGATAAGTTTTGCTCCCAAAAACTGCAGCTCCTATATCTCCACTAAAAAGTATCTTCGAAACAGGATCATATAAAACATGCTGGCCAGGTGAGTGCATAAAATGTGCTGGTATTGCTTCAAATGAATCAATTTTACCTCCATTATCTTCAATGGGAATTATGCGAGAAATATCCGTTATGCCAAAATGCGGCAAAAACCTTACCCATAACTTTGATATGTATACATTAGCGCTTGTTATAGAAAGCCACATTGCAATACCACTTGAAACATCTGGATCTTGATGAGTATAAAAAATATTCTTAATATCATTAAGATCAATATACCTGCTCACATTTGCAACAACTTTTGGGAATACGTGAACACCACCTGGGTCAAGTAATGTTCCTTTGCCATTTGATATAATTAAATATTGATTAACCTGGATAAAACCACCTTTTATATCAGATTCATCCCACCCAAGCCATATAAATTTATGACCTGATTCTTCAAATAGTATTTCGCCGTTTGAGATATTTACCTGTTCATTTGACAAATTGATATAACTCATTACTATACTCCTTTTTTAGCAGGATTTATTTTTTTGTTTAATAATTTCTTTATATTTTCTATATTTGACTTCTGATTTAAACCTATTAACGCATTTAAACTTGTATCTTCAAAACGGGATTTATCTGACTGTAAATCTTCGCTTAAACCTACAATGTATGATTTTTTAGTTGCAGGAAGCTCTCTTATATCGTTTATTAAATCTATTGCGTTTGGCATAGATAGATCTAAAAAAACAATACTTGATGGGTGAGAATACAAGGAAGCAATATTATCACTAAAAAGTATATTGTAATCTGCAAAATTTTCTTTTATAAACATTAGTTCTTCAAAATTAGCTTTATTTGAAAGAACTAAAGCATTATGCGCAAATTCCTTCTGATCTGCTGTATGAGAAGCTATATTAACGGATAATTTTGAAGCTTGCTTTACTATTGAAACTACGTCCAATATTAATGCAACGCTACCATCACCCATAATTGTTGCACCGGCAATTGATTTAACTTTACCTAAATAATTTCCAAGAGGTTTTATTACAACTTCTTCCTGGTTAACAAGTGCATCTACAACCAACCCTAACTGCTTTTCTGCAGATGAAACAATAACAACATATATCTCGTCTTTGCTAAGTGTTTTTTTATCTTGAGATATTTTTAAAATATCACCTAAATAAACAAGTGGTACAATAGAGCCTCGAAGGCGCAAAACATCTTTATTTTGAACATGTTCTATATCTGATAAAGCGATTCTAACTGTTTCTATAACATTTGCTAAAGGTATAGCAAAAAGGCTTCCTGTTACTTTAACAAGCAGTGACTGTATAATTGCCAATGTTAAAGGTATTTTTATAATTATTTTTGTACCAATATTTAGCTGTGATTTAATTGTTATAATGCCGTTTAGTTTTTCAATGTTTGTTTTTACAACATCCATACCAACCCCACGGCCAGAAATATTAGAAACTTGACTTGCAGTAGAAAAGCCTGGTAAGAAAACGAGATTAAATATATCGTTTTCAGTCATTAAAGATGCTTCTTGGGCTGAAATAATACCATTTTCTATGGCTTTTTGCTTAATTTTTTCTTTATCCATACCTTTGCCATCATCTTCTACACTAATTACTATGTGATTTCCTTCCTGAGAGGCTGTTAGCTTTAAAGTTCCAATTTTGTTTTTGCCTTTTTGAATTCGCTCATTTGGTGGTTCTATACCGTGGTCAATCGCATTTCTAATTAGATGAATAAATGGTTCATTTATTTCTTCTACAATACTTTTGTCAAGTTCTGTTTCGGCACCTTCTATAATAAGATTTACTTCTTTATTTAAATCCCTGCAAATATCCCTTACAACTCTTGGAAATTTATTGAAAACTTTACCAATCTCCACCATTCTGGTTTTCATTATAGCCATTTGCAAATCAGTTGTAACAAGCGTTATTTGAGATGAAATATTTGAAAGACTATCTGCAATATCATCGCTTTGATTTTGCTCTGAAACTATATTTGCAAGCCTTACAAGCCTATTTTTTGCTAAAACCAGCTCACCTGCCAAATCCATCAAATCATCTAATTTTTTAACATCTACTCTTATGGTTTGTTTATCAAGATCCTGCTTTGATTTGTCTTTATCCTGAGGTTCTTTGTTTGATGCAACCTTTTGGAATTCAACTTCATCAGCTTTATTTTGTTTTAAGTTTTGAACACCAATTTCTTCAGGCTGCATTTGAGATTGATCATCTTGTGTTTCTTGAGTTTTATTGTTTTGCTGTTTAGCTTTTCTTCGCTCTTTATCTTCTTTTATCCTTTGTTCTAAAAGTTTTTGAATTTCAGCATTGAGTTCTTCATCAGTTAAATTAGTTTTTTTGGCTGGCACCGGTTCTTCTTGAATCTCTTCTATTTGAAGTTTAATTATATCATTTTCGCCTTCAATAACAGATTCTTGCACTTGTTCTTGAAGTTCTTTAGATACTTGAGTTTGTGGAGGTTCTTCAATAAGTTTTTCTTCATAGTCTATTGTATTTATTTGGTCTGGCTTATTTTGGACTTTTAGTAGTTTTTGTATTTCTTGTTCTACATCTATATCATCTATTGACTGGTTTTGTTTTATCGCTTCAAGCATTATCTTAAGTTTGTCAACACTCATTAGTATTGCATCCATAATTGATGGGGTTAATTCCAGCTCAAAGCGTCTAAGAGAATTTAATAAATCTTCAAGCTTGTGTGTAAGCTGGGTCATCTTATCAAAACCTAAAAAGCTTGAAGAACCTTTTATTGTGTGAAAAGCTCTAAAAACTTTATTTAACAGGTCTGTATCTTTTGGTGATTTTTCAAGTGCTACCAAATCTTCATCAAGACCTTCTAAGAGTTCTTCTGTTTCAACAACAAAATCTCTCAATATTTCATCCATTTCATTAAAACTACTCATTTTCATTCTCCTTTTTAATGTTAATATCACCTAAATTAGCAAGTGTTTGAGCTAAAGCATCCATTAAATTATTTACAGACTTTATCAATTCACCCAATTCATCATTGCTTTCGTATGTTATACGTTTTGATACATCTCCCATGATAATTGAGTTAATTGTATTAGTAGCATCTAAAATGGGTTTCACTATTTTATTTGATGCCCACATACTAAAAAATAGGGCTATTAAAATTGTAATTACACTAAAAAAAGAAAAAATACCGAGCATTAAAATCGTTTTAGAGTTTATTTGCTCATTTAATTTATTAACACCTTCCATCAAGCTACTAATTGGCAGTGTTAAGCCCAGACCCCAACCGGTTTTAGGAATTGAAGTATACCCAACATACTTTTCAACACCGCGAAACGTATAGAAAGATGTTCCGGTTTTTCCTTTTAAAATATAATTTTTCATCAGATAAGCCAACCTTTCACCATTTTGTGGATCTGTTAAATCAACATGGTCTTTTAATGTAATAAGCGGGTGTTCTTTGACCTTCGGGTCAAACACGAGAACACCTTTATGATCTGTCATCCACAAGTATTTGTTGCTCATAGGCCTAATTTGAGCACTCTGTAAAATAGAAAATATACCTGAAGGATCTATTTCAAAAAGAATATATCCCTCATCTTTAAATGGAAATAAAAATGAAAAATATGCATTTTGATCTTTATTTAGATAAAAATCAATGAAATAAACGTTTTTTGAAAATTTCCTATAATCTTTGGCTTTGATTTTATTAAGCGCACCTTCAAATGTTGCATTTTTTGGGTATGAGTAAACAATAGAAAAATTTTTGTCTAAAATAGCAATGCCTTTAATCTCCAGATCTTTGTTTGTTACAGTATAAATATTTGGTATGTATTTTGTCGGATCTTTTGCGTTTGACAAAAAATTAACAGTAGAAGCACACATTTTTTCTTTTATATTTAAATTTGCTTCTATAATCCTTGCATAACTTTTAACTTCATCTTCAAGATAATGATTTGCTTGTATTGCAAAAACATTCTTGCTTGAGTTTATAAAAAAGCTTCGAAGAGAAAAGAGGTTATATAATGAAATTAAACTAAAAAGTACAGAAACTATAAGCATTATAGAAAAAGTATATGCTACTATTTTTGTTTTTATGCTTCTTTTAAACAACGCTTAACCTCTGTATGCGCATTCTCGAGCGCTTTTCTATTGGTAAAATTAACTTTACAGTTGTTGTATTATTGTTTGATATTATTCGCAGTTTACCTTTGTGAGCCTTAATAATTAGTTTTGATATAAATAAACCCAAACCTACATTTTTTGGTTTTGTAGAATAAAATGGCGTAAATAACATACTCAGTCGATCTTTATCAATACCACCGCCATCGTCTTTTATACTAATTATTATATTATTACCTTCAGTTTGACAAGACATAAAAATATTACCTTTTTCTTCTATGGATTCATAGGCATTTTTTAAAATTTCTTCTAAAACTAAACCAAAAAGTTTTTTATCCAAAAAAATAGTGCTGTTGCAACTTAACTTGCAATTAAAATTAATAAATTTTGCAGTATTTTCTTTTCTAAAATTTTCAAAAGCATTATTTAAAAACTCATCAATCTTAACTTCTTCTAATTTTAAATCAGAAGCATTATTTATTATTTCTATATCAAGCACAACTTTCATGATTTTGGAAAATTCACTTTGTATAGACTCAATATAAGGTTCTATATCATCTTTTAAATCGTTGGGTAGTTTCTTTTTTATAAGATTTAAAAAACCACTTATTGACATTATAGGGTTTCTAAGGACATGTGCAATGCCTTGAGAAATGTATTTTAAATAATTATAATTCAAATTTTTTTGACTTAAACTAAGTTTGTTAAAACCTGAAAAAACTATTATTTCAAATACAAAAAAATTGCTGTTTTTAAAAACATTAATATAACAAAACTGAACTTTTTTGTCTTTATCAATAAACCTTATAAAATTTTTATATGAACCTTCTTTATTTAATAAATCGATTAAATTTTCAAAAAAAATTTCACGATCATCTGGCTGGAAAATATCTCTTACATCATCACCAGGTTTGATACCAAAACGCTCTTTTGTTTTTGCATTAGAGTATACTACTTTTGAATTTTCATCAAAAACTATTATACAGCTTTCAAGATAATCAAAAATCCCTACATTCACATAATAATCCTCTTGCTTTGACTAAATTAAATATACCATAATTTTACTTATTTATCAAATACTCTTTTGAATATTTTATCAATATTTCTTATAAAATAAGTATAATCAAAACATTCATTAAGTTCTTGTTTGGATAAATATTTACCAATTATTTCATTTTTAGCTAAAAGTAATTTATAATCCAACTTATTGTTCCACGATTCAAATGCCAAACTTTGTGTAATTTTATAAGCAGTTTCTTTATCAAGACCTTTTTCAATGAGCTTTAGCATTACCCTTTGAGAATATATCACACCTCTTGTTAAGTTAAGATTTTCAAACATTTTTTCTTTATACACAACCAAATTAGAGAGGATATTGTTCAGTCTATTTAGCATAAAATCAATTGCTATACTTGAATCTGGCAAAATTATTCGTTCATTTGATGAGTGACTTATGTCGCGCTCATGCCATAAAGCCACATTTTCAAGGGCGCATAAAGCGTTTGATCTAACAAGCCTTGCAAGACCGTCTAAGTTTTCACTCAATACCGGGTTTCTTTTGTGTGGCATGCTTGAAGAACCTTTCTGACCACCATGAAAGTACTCTTCTGCTTCTTGTACTTCTGTTCGCTGATAGTGTCTTATTTGAAGTGCTATTTTTTCAATAGTTGCTGCAACTATAGCAAGTGTAGTCATATACTGGGCGTATCTATCCCTTTGGATAATCTGATTGGAAATAGGATCAGGTTTTAGACCCAAAATCTCGCAAGCACGCTCTTCTACTTTTATATCAATATTTGCAAATGTACCCATAGAACCAGAAATTTTTCCGTATGAGACTATTTGTTTTGCTTGTTCTACTCTTTGCAAGTTTCTCTTCATTTCTTCATACCAAAGCGCAATTACAAATCCAAATGTAATAGGTTCTGCATGAATACCATGAGAACGTCCAATCATTGGTGTATCTTTAAATTCAAACGCCCTTTTTTTAAGTGTTTCAAGTAATTGTTTAATATCATCAATTATAATCTCGCATGAACGTTTTAAAAGTAAAGCATTTGCGGTATCAACTATATCTGACGATGTAACACCATAGTGTAAAAAACTACCTTCTTGAGGTGTCAAATACTCTCTAACATTTTCATTGAAAGCTACAATATCATGACGTGTAATTTCTTCTATTTCTTCAATGCGTTTTACATCAAATTTTGCCTTTTTTCTAACGCTTTGGGTTATACCAGCTGGGATTGTACCCATTT
>NZ_JAGDWY010000023.1:9244-36632 GCF_023256235.1 Desulfurella sp. | reverse complement strand
GCTTGCATAATTGCTAGTTCTACTTCAAGCCACTTTTGGTATTTATTTTCCAGCGTCCAAACATCCCCCATGATTTTTCTTGTATATCGTTCTATCATACACACCTCATCTGTAAATTTGATTTTTTATTTTTATGTTAATCAAAATACCTATCGCAATAAAATTTGTTATGACAGCAGAACCACCATAGCTTACAAACGGCAACGGCACACCTACAACAGGTAACAAACCTATAGTCATTCCGATATTGAATATCATAGATACAGATAGCATCACAGTAACACCTATTATAACAATTTTTTCAAATATAGAGCTTGCAATATTGATAAATGATAAACATCTAAATATTACAAAAAGATACAAACCAATTAATACTAATGCACTAACAAAACCCCATTGTTCACAAAAAGCGGCAAATATGAAATCAGTATGGTTTTCTGGTAAAAAATTGAGGATTGTTTGTGTTGCACCTGCGGCAGTTTTACCAAAAAGACCCCCTGAGCCTACTGCAATTTCCGATTGGATAATATGATAGCCATATGTGTGTGGAGACAAATAAGGGTTGATAAAAGCAATGAGCCGTTCTTTTTGATAATTTTTTAATAAACTCCAAAAAAAAGGCATAGCAATTAGAAAAAATATAACAGATTTAATCAAAAATGTCTTTTTAACGCCAACACTTAATATAATTGCCAAACCAATAATAAGAATAATCAAAGCAGTACCTAAATCTGGTTGTTTTATGATTAAAACAGCTGGAAACAGTATTAAAGCAAATGGTAGATACAAATCTTTAAAATTATACTTTGAACTTTTTATATACTCATCAAAGTAGGCAGCCAAAACCAAAATTATTGCCAATTTCATAAATTCAGATGGTTGTATATTAAAAAAACCCAAAGATATCCAGCGTTTAGCACCATGTCCTACAAAACCTATAAAAAACACAACTAACAAAACAAACAAAACAAAAATATAAAAAGCAAAAGCATAAGTTTTAATCAGTTTTAAATCAATATTTGCAACCAATAAACATAAAAAAACTCCAATCAACTCCCATAGGATTTGCTTATTATAAAATATTTTACCCGCATCAGTTGTGTAAATTAAAAAAACACTCAAAACACCAAGCAAACAAACCGCTATAAACAATGGATAATCAAAATATTTAAATTTTCTTTTGTCAATTTGCAGCATCTTCAATTAAACCAAATATTTCAATCAAATACAGTTATGGAGTTTTTGCCAGACCTTTTAGATGAATATAGCGCAGAATCCACTCTTTCCATTATAGATTGAAACGTATCGTCTTTTCTTACACTTGTTAAGCCTATGGAAAAAGTAACTTTGAATTCTTCATCTTTTTTTCTAAAAACAACCTTAGACATTTTTTGGACAAATTTTTCTGCAACTTTTTTTGCACTATTTATATCCGTTTCTGGCATTAAAACAACAAATTCATCACCACCGTAACGAATTGGTATATCTGAAGTGCGAATATTTTTCTTTATAAGATTTCCTATCTGACAAAGGACATTATCGCCTATTTGGTGCCCGAATTTATCATTTATATCTTTAAAATCATCAACATCAATCATTTGAAGGCTAAAAATACGACCATAGCGTTGCATAAAATATAGGTTTTCTTTTAGTTTTATTTGTAGATATTCCCTTAAATATAAACCAGTTAAGCCATCACGGTAGACTTTTACTTTTATTTTTTCTAATGATTGTCTTTCTTGCTCAATATTGCGCATTGCCTTTTCCAAATTTATTCTAAGGGATAAATTTATCTTTTTAAGTTTTTCTAGCTCCTCATATGCATTACTTGAATCTTCAAGGTTAACATTTTCCTGTGCAGCTATAGTTTCGCTAATATTATTGCTTATCTCTGACATTTCTTTTTTTAAATTTTCAATTATTAGATTAATTTTTTCTTTTATTGGATCTAAAAGTTCATCCTGTTTAGTGTATTCCTCGTATAAATAATTTTTTAAACTATTATGATCAATACCTTTTTGCATAGCAACTTCAATAAATAATTTGTAATAGTTGTAGGGTGTTAGGCTTACATTTTCTTCTATAGCTTTGTTAAGCGTTTCACTAATTAGTTCTTCTATCATAAAAACCTCAAATTATCGCATGTAATAATCCTTTGCATACCATGTTGAGTTTCAACCAACAAAAAACCATACTCATCTATATCTTTTGCTACTCCCTGAATTTTTTTATTATCACTTAAAACTTCAACCCTTTTTTCAAGTGTTGTTTCGTATAATTTCCACAATTTTAGTATATTCTTTTTATAATTATTTTCAATTAATTTAATTAATAAAAATAAATAGTACATTATTTTATCTAAAAGATTTAATCTATCTGTAATTGTTTTCGTGATTTCATAAGTGCTCTTCAATTAAAGACATATCGCTTTTTACATCAACCAATATACCACTTATTTTTTTACCATCCACTAAACAGTCATTAGGCCATTTTATTTTTGCATGCACACCAATATCATTAAGTGCCATACAAACAGCAATGCAACCTGCAAACATCACAAACAAACCGTCTTGTGGTCCAAGGTTTTTTGGTAGATAAATATATGAAGCGTATATATTTTGGCCAAATGACAACCAGTGTCTGTTTTTTCTTCCCCTTCCCTCTGTCTGGCTTAATGCAACAATAAGAGTTTTGTGTGCTAAATCTCTACTATTTTGTAGCAATTTTCTTGATTCGTCCATAGTAGAAGTGGTATTTTCAAAAAAAATTACATTTTCTACAGCCTTATTTTCTTTCAGTTTATGAATCTCGTAAATATTTAGCAAATCAGGTGGTTTTTGAATTAATTTATAGCCTACACCTCTTTTTGCTTCTATTAAATAACCTGCATTTTTTAGCTTTTTAATATGTTGCCAGATTGCAATTCTTGAAATTTGGGTTTTTGAACATAAATTTTCGCTGCTTACAAATTCGTTTTGACTATCGGATAATGCTTCTAAAATTATTCGCGTTATATTCATCTATTACGTAAAGCTTTATTAAGCAATTTTATAGCGCAAAATTTACCACACATAGTACAGACATCGCTTTCTTTTGGCATTGAAGACTCTCTTTGTGATTTTACATAATTTGGGTCGATAGATAGCTCTATCATTTTATTCCAATCAAGATTTTTCCTGGCTTTAGACATTTCTATATCCCAATCAATTGCGCCAGGTATTTTTTTTGCAATATCTGCAGCATGAGCTGCAATTCGCGTAACAATTACTCCTTCTCTTACGTCTTCTGGGTTTGGTAGCCTTACATGTTCTGCTTTTGTTACGTAACATAACATATCTGCACCATATGAAGCCATTAAAGCACCGCCTATTGCACTTGTTATATGGTCATAACCTGGTGCTATATCTGTAACAACTGGACCTAACACATAAAATGGTGCGCCCTCGCATACTGCTTCTTCAATCTTGGCGTTTGTTATAATCTGATCTATTGGCACATGCCCTGGACCTTCAATCATAGATTGCACACCTGCTTTGAGTGCTTTCTTATGAAGTTCTCCTAAAATAATCAGCTCTTCAATCTGAGCTCTATCTGTAGCATCGGCTATTGCGCCTGGTCTGAAACCATCACCCAAAGAAATTGTAACATCATATTTTTTTACAATCTCAAGCACATCATCAAAATATTCATACAATGGATTTTCCTTTTCATGGTACAACATCCACACAGCCAAAAAAGAACCACCCCTAGATACTATGTCTTCTATTCTACCCTGATTAATAAGTCTTTCAAGCGAACTTTGTGTAACACCACAGTGTAGAGTCATATAGTCTATACCGTCTTGAGCTTGTTTTTCTATTGTTTTTAACAAATAGTCTTTAGTTAAATGAACAATAGAACCTTCTTTTGTTGCTATCTCAACTGCTGCTTGATATATTGGAACATTGCCTACAACTATTGTGGATTCATGTAAAATTTTTCTCCTAAAAAAATCTAAATCACCTCCTGTTGAAAGGTCCATAATTGAATCAGCTTTAGCTTCAATTGCGGCTTTGACTTTAAGTAATTCAGCATTAATATCAACTATATCAGAAGAAGTGCCAATATTTGCATTAACTTTTGTTCTTAAACCTTTACCTACGCCCATTGCTTCAATTTGGTGGTTTATATTTTTTGGTATAACTATTGTTCCCTTTATCAAACCTTCCATTATAAATTCTGGGCTTCTTTTTTCTTTGAAAGCAACTTCTTCAATTTGCTTTGTAATAATGCCTTGTTTGGCATATTCAATTTGAGTCATAACACCCCCTTAAATTAAAGGTATTATTACATTAATTATCAAATTTATCAAGTGGGGGAGATATACAAAAGAAGCTGTTTAAAAATGGTGCCGAGGGCGGGACTTGAACCCGCACGAGGAAACCCTCACTACCCCCTCAAAGTAGCGTGTCTACCAGTTCCACCACCTCGGCTCTAAATTTTATTTTTATAATAGTCTTTAACTTTTGTCAAGTAAGTTCAAATTTTACTTTAATAAAAAAATTTTTTGTGCTATACTTACAATCAATTATGAGGATTTTGTTTATTTTAATGTTTTTATTATTGCCAATTTTTAGTAATGCAACTGATTTCAACAATTGTCTATCCTGTCACAAAGGCATTGAACAAATGCCAAAACCACATAACTTTAGTTGTGATAAATGCCACGTACTGCCTCAAGATAGAAATAAACCTATAACATCGCATAAAATGATTGTAAAAAACCCTTCTTCTCCAAAATACTGGAATATATTTTGTTACAAATGTCATTCAAAACAAATAAACGATGTTGAGCATTCACTACACTATACTGCTTATGGTGAAATAAATAAAACACTCTTTACACTGCTTCATAAAAAAACAAATTACACAGTTCAAGATCTACCTAAAAAAGGCAATAATTTGCTTGAAACACTTTCATTCCAATTTTTAAGACAAAACTGTTTGAAATGTCATATATCAAGCGAAGGCGAAAAAGGTACTGGATTATATAGGCCTTCTGGGTGTGCTGCATGTCATATGCCATTATCAAAAGATGGCATATATCTTGGAAACGATAAAGCTATGCATGGCAAACCATCAAACATTGCCTATCATAAATTTATAAAACCACAAATGCAAAACTGCCTATCGTGCCATAACAAACAATATGTAGGAACGGATTATCTTGGGATGTTTCCAAAAGAATTTGGTGAAACCTACAGAACACCAATAAACAAAGAAGGCAATTTTCCACCTGTAATCTATGGAATTGACTATGATTATTTAGCAAAAGATGTACACTACAAAGCAGGCATGACTTGCATGTCTTGTCATACAAAACAGGAAGTTATGGGAAATGGCAAATTTTATCACAACGAAACACAAAGCCTGCAAGTAACCTGCCAAACCTGCCATGGAGGCTACCATACAAAACCAAAACGTTTTTTTAAACACATAAAGTTATTTAACCCAAACATACCAGGACACAAGTATCACGAAAATGTCTCATGTAGCGCCTGTCATGCTCAATGGACAATATACGATTTCGGTTTTTATGCATTAAAAGATGATACAAAAGATTACACTAAATGGTCAGCTTTTACACTAACAGGTAACCCTCAAGCAGATAAATTTTTATCACATGCAATAGGTCTTATTGAAGAAGGCAAAAGCGCACCTGCTCCCATGCAAGAAGATTTCTTAACAGGTAAAATGGAGCCAGGATTGTGGCATATTGGGTATTTGTTCACAAGATGGGAATATGTAATATTGGGCAAAATGGGCTCTAAATATGTAATTTTGCGACCAATGTACCAGTATTATTTTAGTTATAAAAATGCCCAGGGTAAAGTCCTTGTAAACAATAAATTTATGGGAGCTGATTGGGAACCATATTTCCCGCATACAATTGGTAAAGCAAGAAGCTGTCTTTTCTGTCATGGTAACAAAACCGTAGCAGGAGAAGGCTTTTACCCAATTAAAGACAATTTTGCGACTAACCTGATGAAACCTACAACATGTGCTCAAAGCAATGTTAGGGTTTTAAATAAAAAGGAAAAAGAAAACTTAATAGATTATACACCTTTGTTTAAAAAAGAATATTTAAGGCATTTAAACTATAACAAATAGTTATCTTTCATAGAACAAATTTGAAGGTATTGTTGTATAAGACTTGATTTCATTTTTATCATTTAAGTATATGCTATAGCAGTATATGCCAACCTGTGTTAAAAAATCAAGCAAGTACTTATCGTTGTTATTAAGTTCTCGTTTAATAACTTTATCTATAATAAAAATTATATATACAGAATGCCTGTAGTTTTCATCCGCAATATACATAAAGGTTTGGCCAATTGCATTTACCCACGCAGACTGATGTTTTTGTGTATTTAACTCCAACTCAATAAATATAGAATTTTTAGGGTCATAAAAATCAGCTTGCCAGAATTTGTAACTTTTTGATGTGAGTGATTTTAGAGTTGTCATTACAGGAATATTTCTATCCTGAAGATACATACTGTGTTTTTTAGCTATTTTTTTAAACTCATCCTTTATAGCCTGGATATTAACCCTGGAGTCTTCATTAAAAAAGCTATACAAATTGGAAAATTTCACCTGATAGTTAAAATAAGCATTAAAAACATCAACTATTGGGTATGATTCAACCATTAAATCACCTTTTGTTTTTTAAAACTTAACAAATTGTTATCGAATTTGCAAGAAAAAAAATAACTAAATTCCATACAAAAAATGCATCAATTCTTTACCAAAAAAAATATAAGAAAACGCACTCAAAGCTAAAAATGGACCAAAAGGTATCTTTGCTTTAAATGTTTTACCAAATAATGCAACTAATAAAATCCCAACAATAGAACCTATAAATGATGCAAAAAAAATAGTGTATACCACTCCAACCCACCCTAACCACACGCCTATAACACCAAGTAATTTAACATCGCCAAAACCAAGAGCTTCTTGTTTTAATATTTTTGAAAATATTTTGGCTACACTATAAAATAGTATAAAACCAAAAACGCCACCAATTAAACCCTCTGTAATTTTGCCATTAAAAATTGCAAATAAAATCCCAAAAATCAGTAATAAAATGTTTATTATATCTGGTATAATAAATAATTCTAAATCAATAAAGCTCAAAACAAGCAAACAGTAACCAAAAATAATCCAAAAAATAGTGTTTAAACTTAAACCAAATTTTAAAAATACACCTAATGCAATTAATCCACCAAAAATCTCGATTATTGGATATTTAAGAGATATTTTTGATTTACAGTTTCTGCACTTGCCTTTTAATATTACATAGCTTAATACGGGTATATTATCGTACCATTTTATAGGAGTGTTGCATGTAGGACAGCTGGAAGGTGGCGTTATGATGGAAATACCTCGTGGTATTCTGTAAATGCAAACATTTAAGAAACTGCCAAATATTAATCCCATTAAAAATACAAACACATAAATCAATCTTCTTCCTCATTTTTTGGCTTTTGTGCAAGGTAAACTACACCAATACTTACAACATATAGCAAAATCATAGGTATTGCCATTAAAAACTGAGACAGTACATCGGGCGGAGCAAGTATTGCTGCTACTATAAATGCAGCAAGTATTGCATAGTCCCATTTTTTTATAAGCCATTTTGCATCTATAATGTCTGCTTTTGCCAAAATAAAACTTAAAACCGGCATCTCAAATATAAGTCCAAACGCAAAACAAATTCTTAAAAAAAATGATACATACTGCTTAATACTTGGCATCGCAGATATTTCTGCTCCACCATAGCTAACTAAGAATTTCAAACCAATAGGCAATATCACTTTATATGCAAATAAACATCCCAATAAAAAAAATATGGTAGCAAAAAGAACAAAAGGTAAGACAACTTTCTTTTCTTTTTTGGTTAAACCTGGATTTACAAACATCCATATATGATAAAACACATAAGGCAAACCAAACAGCAAAGCCGCATACAATGACACTTCCATCCTTACCCAAAAAGCTTCTGTTATGCCTGTAAATATAACATGGCTTGTTTTAGGTAAAACTTTTAAAAGAGGTTCCATTATAAACTGCAAAATTTGAAGCGAATAATGAAATGTAATAAGTGCCAATATACCAAGCACAATTGTTACATAGATAATCCTTAGCCTGAGCTCTTCTAAATGCTCAAGCAAAGTCATATTATTTGGATCTTTCTTCATTTGTATTGTTTTCTTTTTCTTTATCGGGTTCTTGAGTTTTTGCTTCGTTTAACAAATCTTTCCACTGGCTTTTTAGTTTTTCTGTTGGATTAACATCTTTAAAATTTGTAAATTTTTTAATATCTTTTATTTTTTTGAAATCCTCAATATATTCACTATCAATATCAATATTTTGTTTTATATCGTTTTTTGCTTGTTCATAAGCTTTTATAAAAGCTCGATAGAATTTAGCAAACTCTCTTGCAATTTCAGGCAAACGCCTTGGACCAACAATTACAATTAATATAAACAATATTACAAGAAGTTCACTATCAGATATACCAAACATTTTAAAACTTTTCTATTCCAAAAAGCACTTAGGGCAGATACTTCACCAATGCTTCAAATGACTAACTTCGCTGACACTCAGGATGACTAACTTAGTTATCGATTTTCGGATGACAGTTGTGTGTCGTCATTCTAAAGCACACGAAAGTGTTCCAAAAATCTCCCTTTTTTTGCTAACGCTTTAGATAACAATAAACTTCATTTCATATTACTTTTTGAATTTTACCGGACTTCAAACATGTTGTACAAACAATTATTCTTTTTGGTTTGCCATTTAATAAAACTTTAACCTTCTGAAGATTGGGGTACCAGACTTTCTTTGTCTTCCTGTTTGAGTGGCTTACATTATTTCCAACGTGAACACTTTTCCCACATATCTCACATTTCCTTGACATCCCACTACCTCCTTCAAATACACATACACTATAAACAATATACTATAATTTTTCAAGTATTTCTTTTTCAATTGGTTCTTTATAGTCACAATCAGGATTAGCGCATTTTAAAGAGTCTTTTAATACTCTAAACAATTCATAGCCGCATTTTGGGCATTTTTTATTAATTATATTGCCTCGTATAGTAAACTTGCAGGTTGGATAATTGCTGCAGCCGTAAAATTTTCCACGTTTTGAGATTTTTTCAACTAAATCCCCCCCGCAGACAGGACACTTTAAGCCCGTGGGATATGGCATAGTATTTTTACACTCTGGATAATTAGAACAGGCAAGAAATTTACCACCTTTTTTTGAGTATTTAACCACCATTTTAGCACCGCATTTATCACATATTATATCAACAATTTCTTCATTTAAAGACTTTGTATTTTTGCACTTTGGATAATTTGAACAAGCAAGAAATTTACCGAAACGCCCCTGTCTTATAACCATTGGAGCACCGCAAAGCTCACAAACCATGTCCGTTGGTTCATCTTTTGGTTTTATGCTGTCCATTTGCTCATAAGCTTTATCAAGCATAATACGGAATTTTTCGTAAAAATTTTTTAACAATTGAGTCTTATCAACCTTATTTTTTGCTACATTATCCAGATCCTCTTCAAGCTTTGCAGTAAAATCAACATTTATAATATCTTTGAAATAATCATCAAGCGCCTTTGAAACGATTATGCCAATCTGTGTGGGATAAAATTTTTTGTCATTTAGCACCACATACTGTCTTTCTAATATTGTATCAATGATTGTCGCATAAGTTGAAGGCCTACCAATGCCATACGATTCAAGTGTCTTTATAAGACTTGCTTCACTGTAGCGCGGTGGTGGTTCAGTAAAATGTTGTTTTTCTAAAACTTCTTTTAATATCACATTATCATTTTGTTTAAAATTTGGTGCTTGTTGAAAATCATTATCTGATAAATCCCAAATTTTTAAATACCCATCAAAAACAAGCTCATTAAAATTTGCTTTTGATTTAAAGCGTTTAGAAGAAAAAATTATATTTACAGAATTGATTTTTGCACTTGCAGCCTGACTTGCCATAAATTTTTTCCATATGAGATTGTACAATTTATACTCATCTTGAGTTAAATACTCTTTCACCATATCTGGCAAAAGCGAAGGTTTTGTTGGCCTTATAGCTTCGTGAGCCTCTTGAGCTGTTTTAGATTTTGTTTTGTAAATGTTTGGTTGCTTTGGCGCATAATCTTGACCATAAAACTTTTTTATTATGTCCAGTGCTTCTTCTTGAGCTTGTCTTGCTACATTTAAAGAATCTGTCCTCATATATGTAATAAGCCCCATACGTTCTTTTTGCAAACTCACACCTTCGTAAAGTTTTTGTGCAATTTGCATTGTTTTTTTTGGAGAAAAACCCAGTATTGTTGAGGCTTCGGCTTGAAGTGTACTTGTGATATATGGTGGCTTTGGTTTTCTTATCAATGTTTTTTTTGTTATATTTTCAACAACAAATTGTTCTTTTAAAATTTCTGATTTAACCTGCGATGCTTTTTCAGCATTCTCAATCGAAAACTTATCTAACTCAACATTATCAATAGTTGTAAGAATTGATTCAACATCCTTATTTTTATCAGAAAAAATCAAGTGAAGTGTCCAGTATTCTTGTTTTGTGAAATTTTTTATCTCTTCTTCTCTTTCCACTATTAGCTTTAGCGCAACAGATTGAACCCTCCCGGCAGAAAGTCCTCGCCTGATCTTTTTTGCCAGAAGTGGAGAAAGCTTGTAGCCTACTATTCTATCCAAAATACGTCTGGACTCTTGTGAATCCACCATTAATTTATCTATGCTTCTGGGGTTTTTTAATGCATTTAATATAGCGTCTTTTGTAATTTCGTGAAAGACTATACGTTCTACTTTGTCTTTTGGGACTTTGCCAGCTTCAACAATGTGGTAGCCAATAGCCTCGCCTTCCCTGTCTTCATCTGTAGCAATATAGACTCTATCTGATTGCTCGCTTAGCGTTTTGATTTTTTCAACTATAGGCTTTTTATCTTTTAAAATAGTGTATTTTGGCTTAAAATCATGTTCGATATCAACACCAAAGTTGTTTTTAGGCAAATCCCTTATGTGTCCATAAGATGCTATAACCTCATAGTCTTTGCCTAAAAAACGCGATATAGTTTTAGCTTTTGCAGGAGATTCTACTATAACCAAATTCATAATTTTCTCACCCTATCAAAGTCAAGTCGCTTAATCGCACCTTTAACTTCCAAATCAAATATCACACAAACTATCTCATCAATTGAAAGATTAGTTTTATCAGCAATTTCATCAAGACTGGCTTCACCTTCTATGCTATTTAATACATAAGTTTCTTTTTTTGTTAGCTCGGTTTCTTTTTTATTTTCATCAAGATCTTTTATAGCGTTTTTCATTTCTTTATAAAAGTATAAAATTATGTCAGAAGGATCTTGGGCTAAAAACGCACCATCTTTAATTAGCTGATTTGTACCAAAACTTCTTTTTGAAAAAATTTCACCTGGTATTGCAAATACAGGTTTTGATTGTTCTTGCGCATACTTTGCGCTAATTAAAGAACCACTTTTTATGTCAGCTTCAACAACGAGCAAACCTTCACTTAAGCCAGTAATTATCCTATTCCTTCTTGGAAAATTATATGCGTTTGGTGGTGTTTGTATAGCAAATTCAGTTATTATAGCACCCATTTGAGCCATCATATCAAATAATGGCTGATTTTCTTTTGGATAAACTATATCAATGCCACAGCCAAGCACACCTATGCTGTATCCTTTGTTTTGCAAACAGATTTTGTGAGCAATACTATCAATGCCCCTTGCCAGACCACTAACAATTGAAAAACTTGATAAAGTAAGCTCTTTTGAAAAAATCGAAGTACATTTTTCACCATAACCCGATGGATATCTTGTGCCAACTATAGAAAAAAACAATTTTGAAACATCAAAATGACCTTTAACAAATAATACTATAGGTGGATAATCAATATTTTTAAGATTTTGGGGATAATTTTCGTCAAAATAGTCAATAACCTCGATATTGTTCTTATAAACATAATTTAAATCGGAATCTATCTTTTTTTTATCAACTTTTGGATTGTATTTTTCATATATTTCTTCTATAGCATTAAAATGTTTCAGTTCTTTTAATACTATATTTGAATTTGAGAGAGCAATTGCAATTTCACTTCTTTGCAACAAGTAACCTCACAAGCCCTTTGTAGTAATAATACTCATAAAAACTTTTAAAACCAACGCTTCTTAAAATTTCTTTAATAGGAGTATTGATGAATTCTACAGCCAAAGGGCACTCAAAGTGGTTAAACAATTTCCTAAACCAAAAAGGTTTACTGTCAAAATCAAATTCATTATAGTCTAAAATACAAAATTCACCATTTGGTTTTAAGTTTGAGTATGCATTTTTTATTATCTTAAGCCTGTCTTTATGATCAAAACCGTGCAAAACAAAAGATATAAATACTTTATCAACCAAAAACGGCGAAGACACTCTAATATCGTGGTAAAAAATTTTTACATTTTTGCAGGATTTGCACTTTTTATAAGCTCTATAAAGCATGGTTTTGCCAATATCAAAACCAATGATTTGACCTTGAGATAGTTCTGCAAATTTGCATAGTGCCATGCCAGAGCCGCATCCATAATCCACAATACTATAATTTCTGCCAATTTCGTTCATTTTAACTGAAGATCCTTCACATGCGTTGAGGATGACATTTAGAAAATTTTTGTATGTAAAACCACTAATTAAACTAATAAGCTCATCGTAAAAAAGCGCTTCCAAGCCTTTTACTTCAACTTTGCTCAAACTTTTCATAAGCTGGCTATAAACTATAGAAATTTTAAAGAAAAGTCAACCATTATTTTTTAATTGCAGGGCATAATTGCTTTAATTCCTCAATGCTTAAATTCTTCATGCTATCCCAGAAAGGAAAGGTCTTGCACTGACTGGGCCTACTTGGATAGATTTCACACAAACCATCGTTCAAAAAACAACACGTATACTCTCCATTAATTTTTACATTTGCAAGTACAATTTTATCATAGAATTTCCTTGTATAAATCTGAATAAATTGCTCAATTTCTAAATTTAAATAAATAGCAATAGATTCTATATCACTTTGCTCTAAAAACACATAACCCTCGCCTTTGCAACAGTAACCTTTACAAATTTTGCAATAACTGTCATCAAAACAGTAGTTAAAACCTAAATGTTTTTGGCACACAAATCACTTAAAAAACAATTATCACAATGGGCTTTTTTTGCTGTGCAAATATACCTACCATGCAATATCAAACCAGAAAAAAAAGCTACCCAGTATTGCTTTTCGCAAATAGATTTAATCGATTCCTCAACTTATTTTGGGTCAGTGGTTTTTGAAATTCCAAGCCGTTTGCAAACACGCGCCACATGCGTATCTACACCTATTGTGGGCTTTGAAAAACCAAATGCAAGTAAAATATTAGCTGTTTTTTCGCCAACACCAGGCAATTTAATTAACTCATTAAAATCATCTGTAACTTTATTATCAAACTTATCACATAAAATTTTTGACAATTCAAAAATACTTTTTGCCTTAGAATTGTGCATGCTGCATGAAGATATTAGCATGTTAACCTCATCTGGGCTTGAATTTGCTATATCACAAGGGGTTTTAAATCGCTTAAAAAACTCCTTTGTAATCTTATTTGTTGTTTTATCAAGGCATCTTGCGGATAAAATCAAAGCTATAAGTAATTCAAACGGATTTGAGTATTCAAGCTCTAACTTTGGTTCTTTGTAGTGTTCAATAACTCTTTTAACTATTTCATTCATATTTCTTGCTCTTTAACTATATTTTGCTTTATATATTCAATAAAATCTTCAAAGGGTTTTAAAATATTGCTTCTTCTATCACCAGCAACTATAACCAGCATAATATCATCGCCAATATTAAGTTTTCCTTCATTTATAAACGCTGATGCATACTCTATGCCAGGTATTGTTTTTAATTCTTTTATTTTTTTATCCAAAAGTTCTTTATCATACCTAACAAACATCTCTTTCACAATTTTTGAGCCATCCTTTGAAGTTTTTCTTACAATCCCATTATGGATTAATATCATACCTAATCTTTCAGGGTTTGTTTGTTTTTTTATTTTTTTAATAATTTCATCAATACTTGGTATCTTCATAATATAATTGCCTACCTTCAAAGTTTTTAAATGTATAAATATTATCTTTTTTTGAAATTATACGGTTTGGTTCTAAAATAATTTTACCTCCATCATCAACATCAAGTGCAAAAAATGGCATACAAAGACCACTAATATTATTTCTCAAAAGACCTATAATTTTTAGCGCATCTTCTATTTTAACTCTGAAGCGCTCATTGCCCACCGCCCTATCGCAACCAAACAAATAATATGGTTTTATGCGCAGACTAACAAGTTTACAAAACAATTCTTTAAGTATAAAAGCATCATCGTTTATCCCGCGCAATAGCACGGTTTGCGAAACAACCGGAAAACCACTATCAATAATTTTACCTGAAGCTTCAATAAAATCATCCGTTATCTCATCTGGGTGATTTATATGGATTGAAAACCAAATAGGCTTATAAGGCTTCAAAGCTTCAATCAAAGAATCACTTATCCTATATGGTAAAACACTCAAGGCGCGTGTGGCTATTCTTATTAACTCTATATGTTTAATTGACCTAATTTTTTCAATAAGGTTAGCTAAGCTTTTGTCCTCAAAAGTTAGTGGATCTCCCCCGCTAATTAGCACTTCTCTTACTTGAGTCTGGCTATTTAAATATTCAATAGCTTTCTTTAAACTAAAACCTTCATAATTATCCCAATTATTTTTTCTAAAACAAAATCTGCAATTTGAAAAACATTTATTTGTTAAAACAATTAATACTCTATCAGGATACCTGTGAATTAAACCCTTTGCTTTTGTGAATTTTTTTTCATACAAAGGGTCTTTTAAACCTTTTTCGTCTTTTTCATTTGTTTCAATAAATTGATTTAGTATGGCTTTGCTTTGAAACAAACTAAGCAAATACGGCGTAACAAGTGTATCTTCCGTACTTACAAGACCAAGACTTGATACATTTTTTAAAGAATGTTTTACTTGCCAATGCCAGTCTTTAAATTCATCCATTAATTAAAAAGATATCCCAATCATTATTGTATTTGAATTTACAGCTCCGTTTGGTTCTTTTATGGAAGCACAAGACATATGTATAAATCTATCCTCTATAAACATTTTTGTAGATTTGCCCACATTAAATTCTATACCTAAACCTACCTGTGGCATAAATAAGTATTTTGAAGCTTGGCTTGGATACTGCAAAGTATTGTATGAAACACCTAAACCACCATCGGCAAATGTCTTGAATGTTGTTTCATTTAAAAAATAATACCTCAACAAGCCACTCAAACCAAAGGACACACCTTCTGTTGGTCTATTTACATACGCAACAAATGGCTCTGCTATAACACTAAAATTTTTAGTGTAAAAATGCTCGAAATCAACACTAGCTTTATAATAATCATAATATTTTTTATCAAGTTTGCTAAAACCATTACCAGAATTTAGTAAGCCAAAACCGTAGCCAAAATTATATATTATGCGAGCGTTTGCTGTGGCGTTTAAAATAAATAAAAAACCGATTGTTAGAAAGATTTTTTTCATTTTACACCCCCATCTTTTGGATTATAGTTACTTTTTGTTTTTTTTCAACAAATGAACGAAATTTAAGGTTTTTATAATTTTTAAAACAATGTAAATCGCTAGTTTAATACGGTATGAGTAATTCGAAATTATTTGTTTTGCTGTTTGCTATATTTTTTTGCTTAACTCAAGTACAAAGAAATCATATATACTTTATGCATTATGCCAGAGATGGAGTAAATACACTTGATCATAAACTCACTCAAAGACTACCAAGAATTGAACTTGAAACCAATTCTGATGAATTTTTAATATTCAATGAAAAACGAGATATACAAAATCCAAATAAAATGTTATAAATATATTTTGAGGAGCTAAAGTATGGAAGAAAAAAGAGAAAAACTTATTTTTTATGCTTTATTTATAATTATATGCTACTTTGCTCTAATTTGGTATATGCCATACATGGACCCTGACGAAGCCCGATATGTAGAAATTCCGCGTGAAATGATACAGCTTAGACACTATATTATACCTTATCTAAACTATACGGTATATTTAGAAAAACCTCCTTTGTATTACTGGATGAACATTTTAGCACTTAAAATTTTTGGATTTAACGATTTTGCTGGAAGGTTCTGGACAGTAACAATTTCGTTAATTGGAATTTTTTTAAACTACAAATTTGCAAAAAAAATCATAAATCAAAAAACTGCATTTTGGTCATCTTTAATTTTAGCAAGCTCAATGTACTATTTTATAATAGGCAGGCTAAATCTCATAGATATGACAAATGCATTTTTTATAACTATGTCAACCTACAGTGGTTATTTATATTTAAAAACTAACAAAAAATATTTTGTATATCTTATGTATATAGGAATGGCGTTTGGGTTTTTATCAAAAGCACTCATTGGCATAATTTTCCCATTTGCAATACTTTTCTTGTGGTCAATATTTACAAAACAATTTAAAAGCTTTTTCAGATTGATATCACCAATAGGTATTATATTGCTTCTTGCTTTATGTCTACCATGGATTTATATGGCAGGACAACAGGTAAGTGATTTTTACTATTACTTCTTCTTAAAACAAGAATTTTTGAGATACCTAGAGCCTTTAGAACATACACAACCTATCTGGACATTTATACCTGTTGTAATTTTCGGGTTTTTGCCGTGGACCTTATTTATTTTTAGCATGATAAAAGCATACAAAATATCAAAATTTAAAGAGATTCAAAAGGATGATTTAATATTTTTGTTGACATTTGGTGGCTTTATATTCGTATTTTACAGCTTATCTCAAAGCAAGCTTGTAACATATGTGGCACCTTTGTTTTTTCCACTTTCAATAGTACTTGGCAATTTATTTTCAAATATAGAAAATATTGATAAAAAAGATAAGTACATACATCTTAGTGTATTCGGCATTTTTTTTGTAGCCCTTATTGGGTTTTGCTTTATTCAAAACGTATATATGGGTTTAGAAAAATGGTTTATATTAATAACACCACCTGCAATAATTTTAATTTTATTGGGCATCTTACCTTTTGTTGTAAAAAACACTACAAAAACGTTTTTAAGTATATTTTTTGGTATGATGATTTTTTATAATCTATCAATATTTCCCACAGAAGCTTATACAATATACTACAAAACTACAAAGCCTGTTGCTCTTTTTGTGGATAAAATATACAAAAAAGGGGATATTTTGGGTCAATATAAACTCTATAGACAATCTTTTAACTATTACACACAAAAAAGAACAATACAAATTGATAGCGTAAATGAGCTTGGATTTGGTCGTAGTCACCTATCACCAAAAGAACAAGAAAAATGGTTTCCAAACATTGAACAATTCAAAAAAGTTTGGGATTCAGACAAAAGAGTGATATTACTTATCAAGACAAAGGAAATACCAAAATTTGCATATAGACATTACTATGTACTATTAAAAGAACCATACTTTAGTATCATATCTAATAAGGGGCAAATAGATTAATTGAAAAAATTTTTTATATTGCTTGTAATACTGTTTCTTATAATATCAGCAATAGGTTTTTTCGCTGATTTCAAAAAAGCTGTACAATCTTTAGAATATTTTGATAAAATATATTTGATTGGTGCAGCTTTTTTTGGATTCGGAAACGATTTTATAAAGTTTTTTAGGTGGCACATATATATTAAAAAACTACATATAAAAATTGGTTTTTTTACAGATTTAAAAATTTTTTTATGTGGTCTTTCAATGAGTGTTACGCCAGTTAAATTTGGCTATACCATAAAAAACTATATTATAGAAAATATAACAAAAACACCGTTTAAAAAAACTCTATCTGCTACATTTGCAGAAATTTATGTTGATTTTTTGATACTTTCTGTGATATCTTTAATTGGTATGTTTTATTTGCAAAAATTTTCTATTTTGGGAGCAATTCTCATAATTGCAGTAAGTATAATTTTTTATCCAAAGATATTTAAACAAATATTTATAAAACTTAGAACAATTTTGCCATACACTATAAGGAAATATTACGTTGTTTTAAAAGATATGGTGTCATTTTTTACCATAGGACTTTTTAGTGAAGTGATTTTAATTACTATACTTGCCTGGACAAGCGAGGGTATATCGCTTAGTTTAATTTTAAAAGGTTTTGGCTATAATGTAAATATTATAAAAACAACTGTAATATTTGGCTTTGCAACTCTTGTTGGAAGTCTGTCCATGTTGCCTGGAGGATTAATTGTATCAGATTTAACGTTATTTGGTTTGCTTGTATATATAGGCATTCCTGTATATATTAGCTTGCCTGCTACTATTTTAGCCAGGATTTGCACATTATGGTTATCGGTAATTGTCGGAAATGCCGCTTTGTTTGTGAATAGAAAAGCTTTCTTTGGAGTAAAAAAATGATATCTGTTGTTATACCTGTTTACAATGAAGAAGAAAATATTTTACCTTTACACGAAAGACTATTAAATGTTTTGAATTCTTTAAATGAGGATTACGAAATCATATATGTAGATGATGGCAGCAAAGATAATTCTCTAAATATTTTAAAAAGCCTAAAAGGAAATGTAAAAGTAGTTGAACTTGCAAGAAATTATGGACAACATGCTGCAATTTTTGCAGGGTTTAGTGTGGTTTCAGGCGATAAAGTAATCACAATGGATGCCGATCTTCAAAACCCACCTGAAGAAATACCAAAACTTGTTGAAAAATTTAACGAAGGCTATGATGTCATAGCAACAATAAGACAGCAAAGAAAAGATTCTATCTTTAGAAAATTTTCTTCTCACTTAAACAATTATATAACAAAAAAAATCACAAAAGTTGATTTAAACGACTGGGGTTGTATGCTTAGAGGCTACAGAAAAAAGATAGTTGAACGCATGCTGAACAATGACGAAAAAACTGTATTTATACCAGCTATTGCAACATACTATACAAAAAATATTGTTGAGATACCAATACAGCACAGTCAAAGACAGGCTGGAAAATCGAAATACTCACTTATCAAGCTTGTAAATTTAATGTTTGATTTAATGACTTCGTTTTCAAACCTACCGCTTGAGATTTTGTTATATGGTGGTATCTTAACTGCAGCTTTTGGTATTTTGCTTGGCATTGTATTGGCACTTGGGCGAATATTTTACGGTGTTGAGTGGGCTTTAGGCGGTGTATTTTCACTTTTCAGTGTCCTTTTTATTCTCATTGGCGCTCAATTTTTTGCATTTGGCATACTTGGAGAGTACATAGGAAGAATTTACAAACAGGTTAAAAACAGACCTGTATTTGTAATTGAAAATATATATGAATCAAAAGATGACTCTCTAAAAAAACTTAAAAAAACAGAAGAAAACCAATGAAAACGGTTGTCTTTGCATATCATAATATGGGCGTGATTGGTTGTTCAGCCCTCAAAAAACATAGATTTGATATAAAATGTGTTTTTACACACAAAAATGATAAAAATGAAAATATATGGTTTGAAAGTGTTCAAGATTGGTGCAAAAAAAATAATATAGAGTATTTTGCGCCAGAAAATGTAAATACAAAAGAATGGATTGATAAAATCGCAAGCTATAAACCTGATATTATTTTTTCTTTTTACTACAGAAACCTAATTTGCGAAGACATTCTAAGAATACCGCCATTTAAAGCTATAAATCTGCATGGCTCATGCTTGCCAGCTTATCGTGGCAGAGCGCCTGTAAACTGGGTTTTGGTAAATGGTGAAAAACAAACAGGCGTTACGCTTCATTATATGGTAAAAAAACCTGATGCTGGTGATATTATTGCTCAAAAGTGCATAGATATAGACTTTTATGATACAGCAAAAACGCTTTATGAAAAACTGGAAAAATTAGCCTTTACACTTTTGGATGAAACTTTGCCACATATTAAAAACAATACAGTAAAGCCAGTAAAACAAGATGAGTCAAAAGCAAGTTATTTTGGCAGAAGAACAAAACAAGATGGTCTAATTGATTTTAACAAAACTGCAATAGAAATATACAACTTAATAAGAGCTGTTACAAAACCCTACCCTGGTGCATTTTGCTACTATAAAGGTAAAGAACTAATTATATGGTGGGCAATACCTTCTAGCATCCAATTACCGCCAAAACAAATTATCAAAATAGACAATAAAGTTTACATTGGAGCGAAAAAAGGCTCACTGGAATTAAAAGAAGTTGAATACGATGGTAAAACATATAAAGAACAAGAAATTTTAAATCTTTTAGAAGGGGGATATTTGTGAAAATCTTAATTTTAGGTGTAAATGGTTTTATTGGCTACCATCTTACAAAAGAAGTACTTGCAAGCACAGATTGGGAAATATACGGCATGGATATAGACGATAACCGCATAAGAGAACTTGAAAATTCTAGATTACATTTTGTTGAAGGCGATATTGAAATAAACAAAGAATGGATCGAGTATCATATAAAAAAGTGCGATGTTGTAATGCCTCTTGTTGCTATTGCAACGCCAAAAATGTATGTGGAAGATCCTTTGAGAGTATTCCACCTGGATTTTGAAGCCAATTTAGATATTATAAAAAAGTGCGCAAAGTATAAAAAACGCATTGTTTTCCCATCAACATCGGAAGTTTACGGCATAAGTCCAGATGCTGAGTTTGATGAAGACAAAAGTCCTTTATGTACAGGACCAATAAACAAAGAACGTTGGATTTATTCTGCATCAAAACAATTGCTAGATAGAGTAATTTGGGCTTATGGTAATCATGAGGACTTGCCTTTTACACTTTTTAGGCCATTTAACTGGATCGGACCAAAACTTGATTCAATAGAAATTGCCAAAGAAGGCTCTTCAAGGGTTGTTACGCAATTTATTGCATCACTGCTTTTCAAAAAACCTATATATTTAGTAGATGGTGGAAAACAAATGCGTAGCTTCACATACATAAGTGATGGTATTGCCGCTTTAATCAAAATTTTGGAAAATAAAAACAATGTATGCAATAAACAAATAATAAACATAGGAAACCCAAGCAATAATATTTCAATAAAAGATTTAGCCTATCTCATGAGAGACATTTTTTCAAAACACGAAAAGCATAAAAACGATAAAGAATTTTCACAAATTATAGAAATAGATTCAAAAGAATTCTACGGAGAATCATACCAAGATATATACAACAGAAAACCTTCAATAGAAAAAGCAAAAAAATTACTCAATTGGCAGCCACAAGTTACCTTAGAAGATGCCTTGAAATTATCGATAGACGCATTTATAAATGAGTATGAATAACATATGCATTAAAGTAGATGTAGATACATTTAATGGTTTACAAGATGGCGTTGTAAGACTCATTAAGATTTTCAATGAATTTAATATAAAAGCTACTTTCTATGTAACACTTGGACCTGACAATTCTGGAAAAGCAATTATAAACCTCTTAAAGCCAGCTTTTTTAAAAAAGATGCTAAAAACAAAAGCAGTTAGTTCTTACGGTATTAAAACGGCTCTATATGGTACACTACTTAAACCGCCAATGCTTGCCTGGTTGAAAGATAGGCTAATTCAGATAAAATTAAATGGTCATGAAGTTGAGTTTCACGCATATGATCATAGGTTTTGGCAAGACAACATAGAAAAATTAGCCTACGATGAAATTAAAGCATGGTTTGAAAAAGGCATATCAACATACTTTAGCATATACAAAGACTATCCTAAATCATTTGGCGCTCCAGGTTGGGTTTGCTCTAAAAAAGCCCTAAAATACATCAAAAATTTAAAGTTTATAAAATTTTTAAGCATCTCAAGGGCGCAAAAACCATTTATTGAGCAAATCACTCAATTAATTGAGATACCATCAAACCTGCCATGCCTTGAAGAAAATCCAAAAGATTTTTTAAGTATTGCAAAAAAAGCCATTGAAACAACCGAATATGGTGTTTTACCGGTTCATGCAGAAATTGAAGGCGGCCCATTCATTGACACATTTGTTAAACTATTAAACGCAATAAAACAAAATACAAACTTTTTAACAATGAATGAGTATTTTTTAAAACTCAATAGAAATAATTTAGAAACAAGACAATTTAAATCAAAAATATTGCCAGGGAGGGCTTTTAGCTGTTTAGTATAAAGCTCTTTGATAGGTATATAATTATAAATCTTACCAAGTCTTTCTTTGTAAGTTTAATAATTATCACAATAGTTATGTTAATAGGAGATATGGTTAAATTTTCCGATGTACTTTTTTCTACCGGTACAAGTCTATTTGATATGCTAACGATTCTTGCTTATATGGCATTGTTTTTAGCAATTTTTACAATACCCATGAGTTTAATGCTTTCAATTAACCTTACATATACTCAGATGTCTAAAAACCTAGAAATAGATATTGCAAAAACAATGGGTTTATCTACATTCAGAATTTATAAAAGTGCCCTTTTGTTTACATTTATTGTTTTTCTTTTTCTCTTTTTTATAGTTACATATCTCTCCCCTATAGCAAATGCTGCATATCGAACTAAACTTTACAAACTTGCAAAAAATAATGTCCAGGCTGGTTTAACAGAAAATACCTTTTTTAAAACAAAAAATTTTACGATTTATGCAGATGCTCTATCCCCAAATCACAACAAAGCTTATAATGTTTTTGTAGATGTAGAAAATAAAATAATAAAAGCAAAAAGAGTTGAATTTATAGACACAATTGACGGCTTTGCACTTAAATGTTTTGATGGAAATGTTTTTTTTAGAGACAAAAATAGTATAAACAATGCTTATTTTAAAGTTTATACAGTAGTTATAAAATTTTCTGATCTTACTTATAACTTTGCAAGCAATCCCGGTTTTATGCCAATCAATAAACTGATACATTATATTAAAACTCACCCACAAAGCACAGATGCCTTATTTGAGCTTCATCAAATGTTTGTTTTATCTACCAGTGTATTTGTTTTATCTTTAATAGGTTTTGTTTCTGCTTTAAGTTTTTATAGATCGGGAAAAACCTTTGGCATAATTTTCAGCATGTTTTCTTTTGTAGTATTTTATGTACTTGAAACATTTGGCAAAAGCTTATACTCAAGTAATAATATATATTACGCCATCTGGCTTCCAAACTTAATTTTGTTTCCAATAGCCATAATAGCTTTTGTCATAAAAGCAAGGAGGTAGTTTTTGAAAGGTTTTAAAGATATACTACCAGACACAATAGAAAAATGGCACTTTCTTGAAAAAACAGCAGTCGAAATATTTACTCATTTAGGTTACAAAGAAATCAGAACACCAATTTTAGAAAAAACTTCCGTATTTGAAAGGAGTGTTGGAGACGCAACAGATATTGTAGAAAAAGAAATGTATACATTTTTGGATAAATCCGGAGAATCCGTAACGTTAAGGCCAGAAGGCACAGCAGGCATAGCCAGGGCTTTTATAGAAAATAAACTTGAAACATCTGTATTTAATAAACTTTATTATATAGGACCAATGTTTCGCTATGAAAGACCCCAAAAAGGGCGTTTTAGACAATTTCATCAAATTGGAGCAGAATGCTATGGTATTAAAAACCCTGCTATAGATGCAGAAATTATATATATAAACACACTTCTGTTTGAAAAATTAAATATCAAAACAAACTTAGAAATAAACAATATTGGGTGCCAAAACTGTAGACCCCAGTATTCAAAAGCGCTAATTAGTTATTTTGAGCATTACAAAGAATCTCTCTGCATTGACTGTCAAAAAAGGCTTTATAAAAATCCACTAAGAATTCTTGATTGCAAAAATGAAAAGTGTAAAATAATTGCAAGGGGTGCTCCTAAATTGAAAGATTATGTATGTAAAGATTGTAAAGAACATTATACAGGTGTAAAAGAATGCCTGGAAGCTTTTAATATAAAATTTGTAGAAAATGAATTACTTGTTAGAGGCCTGGATTATTACACAAGCTTTGTGTTTGAGTTTGTAAACAATAATTTGACATTATCTGCTGGTGGACGCTATGATAATTTGATTCAAAACTTAGGTGGAAATAATATTTGTGGTGTAGGGTTTGCACTTGGAGAAGAACGCATTATAGATATCTTAGATATAAAGCCACAAAACAGTATTGATATTTACATTGCAAACCTTGGCGTTACATTGTACGCATTAAATATACTTCAAAAACTTAGTGATTTACAATTTAAAGTTTATTGTGAATATGAAAACAAAAGTTTAAAAAGCATGTTAAAAAAAGCTGATAAATTAGAAGCCAAAGTTTGCATAATAGTTGGCGAAAATGAGCTAAAATCAAACTCATGCATTGTTAGAAACATGAAAAGCTCAACTCAAGAAACAATTAAACTTGCTCAATTAGAAAATACTTTAAAAGGAGTTTTGTATGCCACTTGATAGAACTGCGTATTGCGGTAATGTTGATGAAAACTTTCTTGGAAAAGAAGTTAACCTATATGGTTGGGTTCAAAATTATAGGGATCATGGCGGTGTAGTTTTTATCGATTTGAAAGATAGAGAAGGCATAATACAAATTGTTTTTGACCCAGAAGAAAACAAAGAGTTACACGAAAAAGCGAGAAACTTAAGAAGCCAATATTGCATCAAAGTAAGTGGAATTGTTAGATCAAGACCCGAAGGCACGCAAAACCAAAATTTAAAATCTGGAAAAGTAGAAGTTCTGGCAAAAAATTTAAGCATATTATCAACAAGCGAAGTACCACCATTGCCTGTCGAAGAATATTTAAATGCCAGCGAAGAAGCAAGGCTAAAGTATCGCTATTTAGACCTAAGAAAGCCAACCATGCAAAAAAATCTAATAACCAGGTACAAGGCTGCTTTTGCTGCAAGAAAATATTTAGACTCTCAGGGTTTTATTGATATAGAAACACCAATGCTAACAAAAAGCACACCTGAAGGCGCAAGGGATTTTCTTGTACCAAGCAGACTAGAGCCAGGTAAATTTTATGCACTTCCACAATCTCCCCAACTATTTAAACAGCTGCTTATGGTTTCGGGTTTTGATAGATATTACCAGATTACAAAATGCTTTAGAGATGAAGACCTAAGGGCAGACAGACAGCCTGAGTTTACACAAATTGATCTTGAGATGAGTTTTGTTGATGAAGAAGATGTTATGCAAATAACTGAAGGAATTATTTATTCGATATTTAAAGAAACTTTGGGCCTTGAACTTAAAATACCATTTAAGCGTATCTCATACGATGAAGCAATGAGTCGCTACGGTTCAGATAAACCAGATTTAAGGTATTCTCTTGAGCTTAAAGACATTACAGATATTGCACGCGTTTGCGATTTTCAAGTATTTAGCGCAGCTGCTCAAAAAGGCATAGTATGTGCAATAAATGCAAAAGGTTGCGAGTGGTTTTCAAGAAAAGAAATTGATGAATTAACAAAGCTCGCAAGCGTGTTTAAAGCAAAAGGCCTTGCATGGATAAAGATAAGAGAAAATGAACTCCAGTCACCTATTGTAAAATTTTTCAAAAAAGAACACATGGATGAAATAATAAAAAGATTAGAAGCAAAACCTGGAGATATATTATTTTTTGTTGCTGATAAAAAAGAAATTGTCTATAGCGCACTTGGCGCTTTAAGGGTTGAGCTTGCAAAAAGACTTAACTTAGCAGACAAAGATGAGTTCAATTTCACATGGGTTGTTGATTTTCCATTGTTTGAATACAACGAAGAAGAAAAAAGATGGGATGCCATGCATCACCCTTTTACTTCACCAAAGCTCGAAGATATTGAATTTTTAGAAGAACACCCAGAACGTGTTAAAGCAAGAGCTTATGACATTACGCTAAACGGCACAGAAATTGGTGGAGGAAGCATAAGGATTCACAGAAGCGACCTTCAAGAAAAAATGTTTAAGGTATTAAATATACCACAAGATCAAGCAAGGTTAAAATTTGGCTTTTTAATTGATGCGCTAAAATACGGAGCACCGCCACATGGCGGACTTGCCATTGGTTTTGATAGGCTTGTAACACTTATTTTAAAAGAAGAATCCATAAGGGAAGTCATAGCATTTCCAAAGACACAAAAAGGTATTTGCCCTTTAACTATTGCACCAAACGAAGTAGATCAAAAGCAACTTGATGAACTTTCTTTAAGGATTGTTCCAAGAAAACAATAAAAATGGTGGGCGATACAGGTATCGAACCTGTGACCTCTTGCGTGTGAAGCAAGCGCTCTTCCACTGAGCTAATCGCCCACGTGTTGTTTATTATGATTAAATCTGTTTTGTTTGTCAAATACTTATGAAAGAAAAAGTATACTTAATTGATGGAAGTTCATTTTTATACCGATTTTTTTATGCAATCAAAAATTTATCGTACAATAATTTTCCTACAAGTGTTATATTTGGGTTTGCAAGGCTACTATTGTCTTTAAAAGATGCAAAATATATACTTATTTGCTTTGACTCAAAAGAAAAAACGTTTAGAAAAGAGCTTTTTGACGAATATAAAAAACAGCGTCCTCCAATACCAGATGATTTGGCTATTCAAATTGAGCCTACAAAAGAAATTATTAAAGCCTTTGGTGTAAAATACTTGGAATTAGCTGGTTTTGAAGCTGATGATATCATTGCAACGCTTGCAAATAAGTTTAAAAAAGATTTTGATGTGGTTATTGTAACACAGGATAAAGATCTGTTTCAGCTTGTTGATGATAATGTATTTATCTTTGATCCTGTGAAAAATATCACCTATGACTATCAAAAAACAATTGAAAAGTTTGGTGTAAAACCTCAACAAATAAGCGATTTGCTGGCTTTAGCTGGAGACTCATCAGATGGCATACCAGGCGTTGAAAATATCGGGCCAAAAACAGCAGTTAAGCTTTTGACAAGCTATGGCGATATAGATAGCATTATAAAAAATAAAGACAGGTTGCCTCAAAAAATAAAAGAAAATATTGACGAAGAAAAGCTAAAGCTATATAAATCTCTAACAATTTTAGATAAAAATATAAATTTTGACAATATTACAATTGATTCTATAAAAAAATCCGAACCAGATCTTGAATTGCTTACGAAACTCTTTAAACAATACAATTTTAAAAGCCTTATGGATAAGCTTGTACCTAATAAAAACAATAATAAAAATTGTAATCAAGCTAATTTATTTGATGAGCAACTACCTTCTTATCAAACGGACGATTCAGTTTTGCTTGAGCTTGCAGCTTATTTAA
>NZ_JAGDWY010000023.1:4654-9234 GCF_023256235.1 Desulfurella sp. | reverse complement strand
AGGCAATATTGATAAATGTGCCTTATTTATAGACAAAGGACTCTACGAAAAGGTATCAGAAATGACCTATAGCCAAAAAGTCTCTTATCTTAAACCTATTTTTCTAGATTTTATAAAAAAACTCGGTCTGGAATTCTTGTTATTTGAAGTTGAGCTTCCCTTATCAAAAATTTTAAAGAAAATGGAAAAAGAGGGTATCGGCGTAGATATAGAAAAATTAAAGCAATATAGAGAAACTATCAATAAACTAATACAGGAAAAACGCTCTTCAATTGAAAGCATAACTGGTTCAATCAACATAAATTCACCAAAAGAACTTCAAGTGGCGCTTTTTGAAAAACTTGGTTTAAAACCAACCAAAAAAAACAAAACAGGTTTTTCAACGGATTCTGATACTTTAGAACAACTTGACCATCCAGTAGCAAAATTAATTATAGAATACAGGATACTAACCAAACTTTTATCCACATATATTGAACCTCTAATTAAAAATGCAGACAAAAATAATCGTATACATACAACATTCAATCAAACTTTAACGCTAACCGGTAGACTATCTTCTTCAAACCCCAATATGCAAAATCTTCCCCTTGATAACCCATTTGTTAATATCAGAGAAGCTATTGTTGCAAAAAAAGATTTCAGTTTAATCTGTGCAGATTATTCTCAAATTGAATTAAGAGTTTTGGCTGAACTTTCTAAAGATCCGATACTGCTTGAAATTTTTAAAAAAGATTTAGATATACACACACAAACAGCTGTAGAATTATTTAATATTTTGCCGGAAATGGTAGATTCACACACAAGAAGAATTGCAAAAACTATTAATTTTGGTATCATTTATGGGATGGGCGCACAAAGCTTAGCAAAAACGCTTTCAATTCCGGCACAAAAAGCAAGTGAGTATATACAACGCTATTTCGAAAGGTTTTCAAAAGCAAAAGAATTTATCGAAGAAACACTTAAAGAAGCAAAAAACTTAGGCTATACACAAACATACTTCAATAGAAGACGTTACTTTGAAAATATAAACAGTCCTAATAAGAAATTAGCCGAATTTGAAAAACGGGCTGCAGTAAATGCCAAAATTCAAGGCACAGCAGCAGATATTATAAAAATTGCCATGGTTAAATTAGATCAAGCACTTAAAAATTTTGATGCAAAAATCATTTTGCAAATACATGATGAATTATTAGTTGAATGTAGCAATGCTCAGGTTGAAAAAGTAAAAAATATTGTAAAAAATTCTATGGAAAAAGTCGTAAATTTTGAAGTCCCACTAAAAGTTAATATTGGCATAGGAAAAAACTGGCATGAGGCTAAAACTTAAAAATGGTTTTTTTAGATAGATTAAATGGCATAAAAGGTCAATACACACCTGTTTGGCTAATGAGGCAGGCAGGTAGAGCGCTAAAAGAATATCGAGATTTAAGAAGGTATTACTCTTTTTTACAAATGTGCACAACACCTGAGCTTATAGCAAAAACCACACTGCTTCCTGTTGAGACACTAAATGTTGATGCTGCAATATTGTTTTCTGATATCCTGATTCCACTTTTGGCTTTGAATGCTAAAATTTTTTATCATGAAGGTACATCGCCTGTTGTTGATATTGATATAAATAAATTATCCTATAAAGGCTTGTCAAATAAATTAAACTTTGTATTTGAAGGCATAAAACTAATAAAAACGTTAACAAAAAAACCACTAATAGGTTTTGCGGCTGCTCCTTTTACATTATATTGCTATCTTTTTAACGATGCAAAATTTTATTCGCCTAAAGCTTTTGCATATCAAGAAACAGAAAAATTTAAAAGTATCATGGAAACTCTAACAAACCTCACAATTGATTATTTAAAAGCTCAGCTTCAAAGTGGTTGTGATTGCTTTCAGTTATTTGATAGTTGGGCTGGGATATTGGCTGCCAAAACTTATAAAGATTATGTCTTTGAACATAATTTCAAAATATTAGAATCTATTAAAAAACCATCTATTTACTTTGCTCACTCAGCCAATCATTTATTGGATTATATTTTAAAATTACCTTCAAACGCATATAGTTTTGACTGGAAAGTAGACATTAACCATATTTCACAAAAAACAGACAAGTGCCTTCAGGGGAACCTTGATAATACAATATTGCTTACAGATAAAAATACAATAAAAAAACATACCATAGACTTGCTCAATAACATGAGAGACAAACTGTATATTTTTAATTTAGGCCACGGAGTACTTCCCCAAACACCACAAGATAACTTAAAATTTTTGGTGGATACCATACATGAGTATAACAATTGCTAATTTAGGCTATATTTCAAAAAAAACTGAATGTCTTAGTTTTCTTTACAACATGTTTAATGATCCGTACATATCAAATATTCAAAACACTTCAATACGAAAAATGTTTGCAATTTTTATGTTAAATAGAGCGTTTTCTAGTTGTAAAATATTAAAATTTGCACCCTCGCCTCTTTTTGAGATAACAAAATCCCAGGCAAATAAACTTCAAAAAATCCTAAATGTAAAAGTAAACTATTGTTTTTCTTACTCAACACCATACTGCAAAGATAAAAGCACAATTTTACTTCCACTCTATACAATCTATTCGAAAACGCTCTATGGTATTCTATTTGAAATCAAACCAAAAAAAATCCTTCCTCCTTTGTGTAGTTTTGCTCAATTTACAGATTTCTATATCCAAAAGCTTAAAGATACATTAAATGAAATCCGACCTGATGCGGTAATTTTTTCTAACCATAGTTTACCTTTAAAACTTGCCAAAAAAGATTCCTACGAAAAAGACACTTATATCTTTTGCAATCTTTTAGCAAAAAACCTCAATTTAAAAGAATATTATGTATCTTTTCAATCAAAGCTAGGACCCATTAAATGGCTTGAGCCTACAACGCTAAATATACTCAAAAAACTCAAGAATAAAAGCGTTCTTATTGTGCCAGTTAGTTTTATATCAGATAACACAGAAACAATTTATGAGATAGATTATACGTATGCTCAATTTGCAAAAAAAATGAATATTAATTTATTCAGGTTTAAATCTTTTAATGACGATGACGACTTTATAGAAGTTTTATCAAGTATAATATCGAGGTATATATGAAAGCAATTGTAATTGGTGCTGGTATTTCTGGTCTTTCGTGCGCTTATTTACTTAAAAAAGAGGGTTTTGACGTAACCGTCCTTGAAAAAGAAACACAAAACGGCGGTAAAATTCAGACAATTAAAGAAAATAGTCTTTTAATAGAAGCAGGTCCAAACGGCTTTTTATACAATGAAACTACAATTAAATTTATTGAACAAACAGGATTTTCTAAAAATCTCATAAAAGCTAAACAATCATCAAACAGAAAATTTATATACGATGGCAGGCTATACGAAATACCAACAAAACAACAAAAATTATTAATAGATAACTTTTTAAGCACAAAATCAAAACTTGCTTTGCTTAGAGAACCATTTGTAAAGCCAAACCCAGAAGATGAAACTGTGGCAGAATTTGTAACAAGACGCCTTGGAAAAGAATTTTTAGATAAATTGATTGGTCCAATGTCTCTTGGGATATACGCAGCAGATCCTTATAGTATGAGCATAACTTCGAATTTTAAGCGCATAAAAGAAATTGAATTGAAATATGGCTCACTTATCAAAGGTTTGGTAAGTTTGATGAAGCAAAAAAAAGCAAATACCTCTTCAGCAAGTGGTCAATTTGCAAAAGAGCTTTATTCTTTTAAAGAAGGTATGCAATCTTTTACTGATCATATAGCGAAATCTGTTAATGTTTTAAATAAACAAAATGTTGTGTCTATAGAAAAAGCCTCAAAGTATGTCGTGTATACAAATATTGACAGGCTTGAAGCAGATATTGTCGTATTTGCTGCACCATCATTTGAGATAGCAAAAATTATACAAAATCTTGATAATAAGCTATCAAAATCTCTTATAAACATCCCTTATTCGCCAATTGTACTTGTTGCTTTAGCTTTTAGTAAAAAATTTGCAAACAAAGTAGTTGATTCTTATGGATATTTATTTGATTTAAACAAGATTAACGAAACCATTGGTGTACTCTTTGATTCAAGCATTTTTGAAAACAGAAGCTCAGAAGATAAGTTTTTAGTAAGAATGTTTTTAGGCGGTGCGCTGAGGCCTTCTGTTATTCAAAAAAACAATTTTGAGCTTTTACAAATCGCTTTAGCAGAGCTGCAACGCAGTGCAAAAATTTTCGCTCCTTTTGAATATTACAAAATAATAAAATACACATCTGCAATACCTCAATATTTATTAAATCACAAAGAAATCATAAAGCAAATACAAGAGTTTGAATCCAGAAATGCTGGTTTATATTTTCTTGGTAATGCTTTTTATGGCGTTGGGTTTAATGACTGTATAAGCAATTCTTATAATTTAATTGAAACTATAAAGTCGATTTAATTAGAAAAATCATTGCATTAAAATAACACGATTGTATAATATATGTAACAAATTACAATGAGGAGGTTTTAGTATGAAGCGTTTGTTAGTTTTGTTTGCTTTAATTGGTTTTATTGCATCAGTGCCTA
>NZ_JAGDWY010000023.1:3633-4644 GCF_023256235.1 Desulfurella sp. | reverse complement strand
GCCTATTAAGTATGCTTATAGTATTACGTCTCTTGCTGAAAAAAAGATCAAAGAGGCTAAAACTTGTGTTCACAATGTAAGCGTACAGGAAGCCAAAGAGCTTATAAAAAATGGCGCAATAGTTTTGGATGCAAGGGAGTATCCTGAGTATAGCGCTGGGCACATACCAGGTGCAATCTGGGCACCTAGGGGATTAATTGATTTTCAAGGACCTACATGGTTTCCAGATAAAAACAAAACTTACCTTGTTTATTGCAAAACTGGCGGAAGAGGTGTCATAGTTGCATATGAGCTAAAAGAATTGGGTTATGACAATGTAGTAAACTTAGATGGCGGATTTAATGCATGGGAAAAAGCAGGTGAGCCTGTAGAAAAAGGTGCACCAGAAGGAGCCGGCAAAGGTATAAAAAAATAAAACAATAAGTACCCCCTATTTGTAAACACCCAAGTCTTACTTGGGTGTTTTTTACAAAATTGTAAAAGTGTTTACAATTTTGTAGGTTTTAATCTAACTTTCAAATCTCAAAACCTCCAAAAACATTGATTTATAAGTTATGGAATAAATATTGCTATAACTGTCTTCGGAGGTTTTGTAATGAGTGCTAAACTTTATAGATTTTTGTGTATTTTATTTTTTGTTTTATCACCAAACATCGCATTAGCCCAAAGCAATTCAATTAACCAAGCAAACACTGCATGGATGCTTGTATCAACAGTACTCGTATTGTCAATGACGCCTGTTGGGCTGGGCTTATTTTATGGCGGCATGGTGCGCTCAAAAAATATACTCAACACCATTGGCATGTCTTTTGTGTCACTTGCAATTGTTAGCCTGCTTTGGATAATAGTAGGCTATAGTTTGGCTTTTGGGCCAGATATAGCAGGCGTTATTGGAAGTTTTAAATATATTTTTTTAAACAATATAACGCCTAATTCGGTTACTCAAACAATACCAACATACCTATACTGCACATTTGAATTATCATTTGCCGCAGTTACATTGGCACTCAT
>NZ_JAGDWY010000023.1:3270-3618 GCF_023256235.1 Desulfurella sp. | reverse complement strand
GGTCTTGTTGTAGAAGCAAACTCAGGCATTTCTGCATTAGTCTTAGCATTAATTGTAGGAAAAAGAAGAGACTTTAAAAAAACAATAATGCCACCTTCATCAATAGCCCTAAGCATAATTGGTGCTGGTCTTTTATGGATTGGATGGTTTGGGTTTAATGCAGGAAGTGCCATTGCATCAAATAATATTGCAAGCTATGTTTTTTTAACAACCAATATTGCTGCATCAGCTGGAGCTTTAAGCTGGATGTTTGCTGAGTGGATAGCACACAAACATCCTACAATGCTTGGCGCAGCAAGTGGTGCTATAGCTGGACTTGTTGGCATAACACCAGCCTGCGGTTATGTA
>NZ_JAGDWY010000023.1:0-3260 GCF_023256235.1 Desulfurella sp. | reverse complement strand
CAGTGGCACTCATCAGTGGAAGTGTCATTGAAAGAATAAAGTTTTCATCTTGGATTATATTTGGCAGTTTGTGGGTTTTGCTTGTTTATACACCTATTGCTCACTGGGTATGGGGTGGCGGGTTTTTACAAAAAATGGGAGTACTTGACTTTGCTGGTGGTCTTGTTGTTGAAGCAAATTCTGGAGTTTCAGCTTTGGTGCTGGCATTAATAGTAGGCAAGAGAAAAGATTTCAAAAAAACAATAATGCCGCCTTCTTCTATTGCGTTGAGCATTATTGGTGCAGGATTTTTATGGGTTGGTTGGTTTGGTTTTAACGCAGGAAGTGCAATTGCATCAAACAATCTTGCAAGTTATGTATTTTTAACAACAAATATTGCTGCCTCAGCAGGTGCTCTGAGTTGGATGTTCGCTGAATAGGCATTATTGCTGGAATTATAAGCTGGATAGGAGTATCTTATGTAAAGTATAAGTTTTCTTATGATGATTCACTTGATGTGTTTGGCGTGCATGGACTAAATGGTATTTTTGGGATTTTAGCAGTTGGCCTTTTGGCAACTAAATCTGTAAGTCCAAAAAATGGTTTACTATTAGGAAATTTTCACACGTTTTTTATAGAATTTTTGGCTATTATTATAATTATAGCTTATTCTGCTTTAGGGACTTTTTTATTGGCAAAATTAACCTCAATTTTAACTCATGGATTAAGAGTATCAGAAGAAGATGAACAAAAAGGACTGGATATTGCAACACATACAGAACAAGGCTTTGATATTTAATTTAAAATTGACAAAACATTAAATTTAGCTAAAATTAAAAGTGTTTGGGGCTATAGCTCAGCTGGGAGAGCGCTTGGCTGGCAGCCAAGAGGTCAGGGGTTCGATCCCCCTTAGCTCCACCAACTACTCTAATAGTGCCTTTATAAAATAAGTGTAAGTTAGAAATTGTATTTAAATTACAAGATGTTATAATAGAAAATTGATACATTGTTACATGTAAATCTTTATTCATCAACAAAAAAATAAAGTCTATCCAAAATAATATAAATTCTAAAATCAAATTTTAACAATATTACCTAAAAATAAGAAAAAACCCAAAAATAAAATTATCCATCCCTGATATACTCTTAAAGTTTTTAAATCTAAAGCAGATGAAATATAAGCACCTATCTGAGAACCGGATACCGCACCAATAAATAAAAAAATAGCATACAATAACCAAACAGACAAATAATCGTTTGTATTTGTTAAATGTACAATAAACCCAATCAAAGAAGTAATTGTCATTGTCATAATCAAAGTGGAAAAAGCTGTCCTTGGAGAAATTTCTTCCACAGCAACCAAATATGTTCCCATTATGCCACCTATCCCTACACCAAAAAATCCTGATACAAAACCAGCTAAAAATGAAATGAAACGTAAAAGATTACTATGTTTAATGATGTTTGTAGTGCTTTGACCATTAAATTTTAGTAAATTTTTTTTAGCACTCACCAAAGAAAAAATACCTATTATTATTACCCATAATGGAAATATGATTGCAAATTGTTGAGTTTTTATAAATTTATTAACAATTGAACCTATAATAATACCAGGCAAAATAAAACTAATAATAACTACAAATAATTTATAATCAATTGTTTTTTGCTTTATAAAAGCATATGTGCCCCCAATTGAACTTACTACAATTGTAAACAAGCTTAAACCACTTGCTATAATTGAGCTTAAATGTAAATAATAAATAAAAAAAGGCACCAATATGATTCCACCACCAATACCTATTATGTTGCCCAATATAGAAACCACTATTGACACTATTAAAACTGCCAAACAATTTAAAATTATCATCTTATTTTCTCCTGAAATTACATAAAATTTTTGCAATTTTAAATATTTCAATTTTTAAATGCAAAATCACAAACTTCAATAGTATTCTAAAATTAAAAAATACTACTATTTTTTAAAAGAATATGCCTTCCAACTTAAAAGTAACTATTTTTTGCCTAATAGCTAACTTAACCAATACAACAATGTTTTGTATTTGTCAATAAAAAAAGAAATAGAAAAAATAAAATCTGAAACGCTTTCCGAAAATGAATATGACTTTAATTTCGATAAACTTATTGAGCCTTCTCCGCAAGATTTTTTAAATATTGCAGAAAGCTATCCTGCTTTTGCCGAAAAAAGAGTTGTGCTGGCGGAAGATTTTGATGATTCTTTTCTTAACGACGAAAGCATGCTTGAGGTTTACAGAAGTTTGAGTGAAAACGACTTTTCAAACTTCATAATAATCGGCACTCACTACCCCCCGGGAATAACGGATAAGCTTCCTGAAGCTATAAAACAGATCTCAGAAAAACACAAAAACTTTAACATAGCTGTAGAGCTCGGAAACACTGAATATTCTGAACATTTAAGAAATGCTTTCTGGCAGTCAGGAATCCCGGCTTTCAACTCCCCAGAAGAGGCTTCGGCTGCGATGGCTTATCTCATAAAGTCATCAAAGATCCAGCCGAGCTGGCATTATTCTGTAAAAAAAGAGCCAGCGTTGAGTTTTGAAGGCGTGGTAATCAACCCCGAAAGTTCTGAATTCTTAAAAGAATTTGGTTTCAAAATACCTCTGTGGGGATGGATCGATGTTACGGATCTCAAGAGTCTGCCTTACCCGGTTGTGCTGAAAGTTTACAGAGCGGATCTGATCCACAAAACTGAACAGGGAGCTGTCAGGGTTGGTATTACAAATGACGTAGAGGCTCTCGCTGCAGCTGAAGAGCTGAATAAAAAGTTCCCGGACGGCAGGATCTACTATCAGCAGATGGTAAAAGGCCACGAAATAAGGCTAGGCTTTGTAAAGGATGAATCATTCGGAGCCGTCGTCAGCGTCGGCGTCGGGGGGATACTTACTGAGCTCTACAGGATAACTTCAAACTACGTCTGCCCGGTAACTCTTGAAGAAGCCATCAGTATGCTAAAAGAAACCAAGATATTCGAGCTTCTATCAGGGTACAGGGGCAGATCTGTTTACGACCCTCAAAAGCTTGCGAGCTCAGTATCTGCGCTTTCTGAATGGGTTTACGGGAAAGAAAATTTGAAAGAACTTGAGATCAACCCTCTGATCGTAAATGAAAATGGGTTGTACGTTGCTGATCTGAGAATGAGCTTCGAATGAATGCTGCTCCTGGATTGTATTTTAAAAAACATCAAATTAATCTCTAACTCCCGCTATTTTGCATAATAGGTATTTCCAGCGCATCAACTATTT
>NZ_JAGDWY010000022.1:26561-36366 GCF_023256235.1 Desulfurella sp. | reverse complement strand
AAATTTGGGTTAGATTAAGTAACGATTGTTGAGTTTGAATGGAAACACATATGAGACGGAATGAATTTGAAATTACAGAGAAAGCAAAAATAGAGAAATTACTCAATGATAGCTCATTTTGTACACTTTCTTTTGTGGATTTTAATAATAAACCATACGCAACAACTGTTAATTTTGTTTATCATAATAAACATATTTATTTTCATAGTGCAAATTCTGGTAAAAAGATTGATATAATTAAAACTAAACCACTAGTTTATTTTACAACATTCAAAGCTTATTCTCAAATACCATCGTACTTTAAAAGTGAAGATATTGCATGTTTTGCTGGCCAGCTTTTTGCATCTATTCATGCAATCGGAGTAGTTAATATAATAAAAAATGACGATCTAAAATCACAAATACTTATGGCTTTAATGAATAAATTCCAGCCCGAAGGTGGTTTTGAACCAATTTACCCCAACAATTTATATAAAGAAATGCTTGATAAAGTTTTAGTTTTAGAAATTGATATTAATAGTATTAGTGCAAAATTTAGATTTAATCAACGTGAATCTTATGAAAACAAATCAAACTTGCTTAAAAACCTTAAAAAAAGAGGTAAAAAGATTGATTTAGAGACTATAAAGTTTATTCAAGAAAATGATCTGTATTAATTATCTCATACAAATTAATTGTAAAGCTTTTTAAAGGAGGCAACAATGACTTTTCAAAATGAGGCAGCCTGGTCTAAATCCTACTCTGAGCTTTTAGCTAGGCACAATATCAAAGACTCATGTCTATCTTGCTTCAATGATGACTACAAGCTAAACATTGAACCAGATGAAGCACTGATTGATACACAGGCAATACTGGATGTAATAGCAACTCAAAATAAACAGGTAAGGTTTTTTAAGCACAAAGATGAGTTGTTTTTTAAGGTTTATGCTTTTTGCAAAATACCTTTATACGAAGTTTTACCTATTTTAAAGAACTTAGGATTAAATGCATTGTATGAAGATTTCTTTGAGTTAAACATTAAAGATAAAAATATACTTATCCAAAGGTACAATATAGAAAAGAGCTTTGAGTTTGACATAGAAAAAAATGCCCATCTTGTAGAGAATAATTTTCTTGCTGTAATTGATAAGGTTGTAGAAAACGATGAGCTAAATATACTTACCACAAAAGAGCTTTTGGACTACAAACAGATAGACTTATTAAGGACATTTGGCAATTACCTGATGCAGGTAGATTTTAGCGTAAAAAGGATATCAATGCTTGGTTCTTTAATTAAGTACTCCCATTTGTCAAAACGCTTTATTGAAGCATTTGATCAAAAGTTTAACCCAACTTTAGACCAGCGCAATACAAAAGAACTCTTTGAGCAAATAAATAAAGAATTAGAAACAATAAACAATATACAAGACTACAAGATACTAAGTGCTATATTTAACATAATAGACTCTATAATCAGAACAAACTTTTACAAACAAAAACTTTACCACTACATATCTTTAAAAATAGACTCTTCCAAGGTATCAAAAATGCCCCTTCCAAGACCTATGTATGAGATATATGTACACTCTTTTTTAATGGAAGGCTGTCATTTAAGAGGCGGTAAGGTAGCGCGAGGTGGTATAAGATGGAGCGATAGAAAAGATGACTTCAGATTAGAGATCTTGGAACTAATGAAAACACAGATGGTAAAGAATGCTGTCATTGTCCCTGTGGGCTCAAAAGGCGGTTTTATAATAAAGCATACAAATGGGGGTGACTTACAAGAAAAAGCCATTGAATCATACAAAACACTAATTAGAGGCATGCTTGATATCACAGATAACTATTCAAGCTCAAAAGAGCGTATCAGGCCAGATGAAGTAGTATGCTATGATGATTTCGACCCTTACCTTGTTGTAGCAGCAGACAAAGGCACAGCAAAGTTTTCGGACATTGCAAATGATATAGCCCAAAATGAATACAACTTCTGGTTAAAAGATGCTTTTGCTTCTGGTGGTAAGTTCGGTTATGACCACAAAGAGCTTGGTATTACTTCAAAAGGCGCCCTTGTGTGCACAAGAAGACACTTTAGAGAGCTTGGCATAAAACTTGACTCAACACCAATAAGCGTGGTGGGTGTTGGGGATATGAGTGGAGATGTGTTTGGAAATGCTATGATTGAACTAAAAAACATACAGCTAAAAGCAGCTTTTAACGATAAAGAAATATTTATCGACCCAAACCCAGATATAGAAGCTTCGTACAAAGAAAGAAAAAGGTTATTTGACAATGCCCTAAGCTGGAGTTTTTACAACAAAGAGGTACTATCAAAAGGTGGTTTTATATGCAAAAGAGATGAAAGATCCATTTTGTTATCACCTCAAGCAAAAGAGTTTTTAAAAACAAACGAAGATAGAGTCTCTTCAGAAGATCTAATCAAACTGATACTCAAAGCAGATGTTGATCTGTTATGGATGGGTGGTGTTGGAACATACGTTAAAGCAAGCGATGAAACAAATGAAGAAGTAGGCGATAAAACAAACGACAATGTACGTATAAATGCAAACCAGGTAAGGGCAAAGGTTGTAGGAGAGGGTGCAAATTTAGGTTTCACACAGAAAGCTCGCATTGAGTATGCACTGCTTAAAGGTAAGATAAATACAGACTCTCTGGATAACTCAGCAGGTGTTGATCTATCAGATCAGGAAGTAAACCTCAAAATTCTCTTAAATGATCTAATGGAATCCAAAGTAATTAAAGACCTAGATGAGCGCAATACTATTTTAAAAAAACTTACACCTGAAGTCATACAAAGGGTACTTGACCATAACTACATGCAAAGCCTGGCTGTGTCTCTTGACGAGATAAGATCTATCAAAGAACCAGAGATATTCTATGAGCTAGTTGAGTTTTTCAAGCAAAAAAAGCTATTTAGTGAATCTGAATATTACTTTCCAAACAAGCTAACACTGGCAGCTCGCATTGACTCAGGTACTGGCTATACCAAACCTGAGCTTTCTATTATGCTTTCTTTTCTAAAGATATTTATATATACAAACATACTAAAAGAAACAAACTTTGACAAATACCTGATAGATAAATACGCTTTGCTTTACTTTCCACCTTCTGCAAGAGAGGTCTATAAAGAACACATACAAAAGCACCTATTGAAAAAAGAAATAGGCTCAACATACATTACAAACCTTATTGTGAACAGCAATGGTGTGGGTTGTCTGATAAAGCTAAACATGCTTACAAACCAGCCTTATACATCTATAATAAAAACGCTTATTTTCATATACGATCTTCTTGATGTGCAAAATATAAGAAACGAAATATTTTCTTTTGAAGATAAGATTGATCAATCAGTAATCTATAACACCATAATAGATATGTTTTACGCAGTAGAAAAATTTGCTACAAACCAGCTATACCTATTTGGGGATTCAATCATAGAGTATGTGTACAAACAAGAGATATTGGGCTATATGGATTACTACGTTGAAAATACCATAAAAGAAGGTGTGTTTAAATCAAAGTATGAAGAAAAAACAAAAGAGCTATCTAAATATTTTTCAAAAGAGCTATCAGAAAAAATAGCTCAATTCTACTTTATAGACGACTTTATCTTAGCATACTACATAACAAGAAAAACCGACAAAAACTTTATCCAGGTGGTTCAAACAATAGAAAAAACAAACGAAATCTTTGGTTTCCAAAAAGTCATAGACTATGTAAACTCAATAAGAATTGTAAACGAGTGGGACAGGTTTGCACAATTTTCTATGGTAAGAAAATTCATTATGTCTATGGTAAAAATATCCATGAAAATACTAAACGAATATAACGGTGATACTCAGGCACTAACAAACGCAAAAAAGACTTTCTTTGATAACTACACAAACCAGCTAAACTCTATTTCTACACTATCTGCAAATAACCTACACCCTGTGTTGTTGCTTTATGATAGATTGGAGGGCTTTATATAAAAGTTGTTGAAAAGTATTTAAAATAATTGTATAATAAATATGTGAAAAAAATTTATTATATAGAGAGGGTTTGAATGAGTGAAGTTGTTTTGGAAACTAATTTAGGTGGGGTAAATCTTTTAAAAAGAGGCAAAGTTAGGGACGTTTACGAAATTGATGAAAAATTACTTATTGTTGCAACAGATAGAATATCGGCATTCGATGTAATTTTGCCAAATGGAATACCTGGCAAAGGGGAGGTTTTGACGCAGATTTCTTTGTTTTGGTTTGACAAAACAAAAGACATCATACAAAACCACATAATAACTGCTGATATAAATGAGTATCCACCCCAATTAAAACAATACATTAAGTTACTCCAGAAACGCAGCATGCTTGTAAAAAAAACAGAGCCAATTCTAATAGAATGTATTGTTAGAGGTTATATTTCGGGTTCAGGCTGGATAGAATATAAACAAACAGGTAAAATATGTGGAATAGAATTACCAAAAAATTTAAAAGAATCTCAAAAGTTACCCGAACCTATCTTTACACCTAGCACGAAAGCAGAAAGCGGCCATGATCAAAATATAACTTTCGAGCAAATGTCCAATATGATTGGAAATGATATCGCATCTCAAATAAAAGATATTAGCTTAAAAATATACGATAAAGCAAGTCAGTATGCATTAGAAAAAGGCATCATAATAGCCGATACAAAAATGGAGTTTGGTTTTTATAATGGTAAGCTTATGCTAATTGATGAGTTGCTAACACCCGACTCATCCAGATTTTGGCTTGTGGAAACTTACAAAGAAGGTCAACCTCAAGATAGTTTTGACAAGCAAATTGTAAGAGATTACCTTTTAACACTTGATTGGAATAAAACATATCCAGGACCAGTCCTGCCTGACAGTATAGTTGAAAAAACTGCCAAAAGATACAAAGAAATATTAGAAATGCTAACACTATAAAACTAATTTTTCTTGCTTATCTTATCGTATAAGATAAGCAAGATTCCTATTGTAATAAATGAATCTGCAAAATTAAAAGCCGGATAGTGGTAGGTTTTTATGTAAAAATCAAAAAAGTCCAAAACATATCCATGCACAATTCTATCGTATAAGTTACCTAAAGCTCCGCCAGCAAGCATAGTTAAACCAATGAATAACGTTTTGGATGTGCTTTCTTTAAACATAAAATAAAATGCAATAATTACAACGATAGCACTTATTGCTATCAAAAAAATAAATCTATATATCCCGCTTAAGTGAGCTAAAAATCCAAACGCTATGCCAGTATTTTGCACATAAACCAGATTAAAAAAATTAGGTATAACTGTAATAGTATGATTTATAGTAAATTTTGCCAGATAGTATTTACTAACCCAATCTATAGCAAAAAAAAGGAGCGTCAATGACACTCCTAGGAAGTATCTGTACTTTTTAAACATTATTTAAAAACTATTGAAATTTTATAAGAGAAATTTTAGCTGCATCGCCTTGTCTGTAGCCTATTTTATATATTCCAACATAACCACCGTTTTTGTCTATGTACTTAGGTGCAATGTCATTAAGTAATTTTTTAACTGATGGTTTATGAGGCAATCTTGATAATAAAAGCCTTCTAGAAGAAAGCGTATTTTTTTTGCCAATACTTACAAGCTTACTTATGAATCTTTGCAATTCTTTTGCTTTAGCATCAGTAGTTTTTATCTGACCATGTTCAATTAATGCAATTGCTAAATTTCTAAGAAGCGCTTTTCGTCTATCGCTATCTATACTTAGTGTTCTATAAGCCTTTCTATGCCTCATTCCTCACTCCTTTTTATGGCTTCTTCTATTCGTTTTATATATTTTTCATCGAATGTCATACCTAAACTTAAACCCATTTGTTTTAAAGCTGCTTTGATCTCTTTCAATGACTGCTTACCGAAATTTCTTGTGTTAAGTAAATCTAGGTCTGTCTTTTGTACCAGTTGCCATATATACTTTATGTCATGATTTCTCAAACAGTTAGAAGCCCTTACATTTAATTCAAGATCATCAACAGTTTTTAGTAGATTTTCATCAATTTCCTCGTTAGTATCACCATACCCTAAATCTGGTTCCGGCTCTTTAAAACTACCCATAAATAACTTAAAATGAGAATTAAGTATATAGCTAGCTTGTCCTAAAGCTTCTTTTGGTGTAATACTGCCATCTGTTTCAACATCCAATACAAGTCTTTCATAATCGTAAAAACCTCTTTCCATACTCTTGTCTGCACTAAAAGACACTCGCCTTATCGGAGTAAACAAAGCATCTACAGGAATATAGCCAATTTCTCTATTTGCATTTTCCTGATTTGATTGTTTATAGCCCACACCTTTTTTAAGATAAATTTCAGCTTGGAAATCAGCATTATCGTTAAGCTGAGCTATATAATGGTTTGGATTTATGATTTTAAGATCAGAAGTCAATTCTATATCACTGGCTTTTAGTACACCAGGACCTTTTTTATTTATTTTCAAAACACATTCTTTAAAGTTTTCAGATAAACTTTTAAAAATTACATCTTTTAAATTTAAAATAATACTAATAACGTCTTCTTTAACACCATTTACTCCGCTAAATTCATGTTCCACGCCTTCTATTTTAATACCCACTATACCAATACCCTGAATGGATGATAACAATACCCTTCTTAGGGCATTGCCAATAGTAGTAGCAAAACCTTCATTAATAGGCTCTAATATAAATCTTTCATGCCTTTCATTTATGCGTTCAACTTTTATCTCTTGGGGCAACTGTAAATATTCAAAAATATCATTACTCATAATCCAACCTTTCTTTAATCTTATCTTGAATAAAGCTCAACTATCGTATCAGCTTTAAATGGTACCCTTATATCCTCAATCGATGGTATATCCAGCACCTTAATTGACATATTGTTCGGATCCAAACTCAGCCATGGTACAATACCAGATTTGTATGCATAATCAATCTTGTCTTTTAACTCTTGAGAGCTTTTTAATTTCTCTTTAACGCTAATTATGTCATTTTTAGAAACAATTAGAGAAGGAATCGTTACTTTTCTACCATTAAGTAATATATTGCCATGACTAATTAACTGTCTTGCTTGCTTTCTTGAAGATGCAAAACCTGATTTATAAATAACATTATCCAGTCTGCATTCAAGTATTTTAACTAAATTTTCACCAGTTTGTCCTGGCATCTGTTTTGCATTTTTAAAATATCTTCTAAATTGTCTCTCAAGCACACCATAATATGTTTTAGCTTTCTGTTTTTCAAGTAAATGTTCTGTATAGCTTTTTAATTTTCTTCTTGAAGTTTTGTCTTTTCCCGGTGGGTAAGGAGCTTTTTCAAATGCACATTTTTGAGTAACGCATCTTTCACCTTTCAAAAATAATTTCAAACCTAATGCTCTGCACTTTCTGCACGATGGACCATGATAAACTGCCATATTATATCACCCCTCAAACTCTTCTTTTCTTTGGTGGTTTACAACCATTATGTGGTATAGGCGTTACGTCCCTTAGAGATTTAATTTTCAAGCCAGCTGCCTGTAGTGCCCTAATAGCAGTTTCCCTACCTGAACCAGGACCTTTAACACGAACATCAACTTCTTTCATGCCTCTTTGCAATGCTACTTTAGCAGCTTGCTCAGCTGCCATCTGGGCTGCAAACGGAGTACCTTTTCTAGTTCCTTTAAAGCCTACACTTCCTGATGATGACCAGCATACAACATTGCCATCTTTATCTGTAATTGTAACAATTGTATTGTTAAATGTAGACTGAATATGAGCCACGCCACTTGAGCTTACTTTTTTTACTTTTTTTCTTTTTGCTTCAGCCATTCAATTTCTCCTTAAAAACCATTATTTACCTCCAACTGTTTTTCTCCTGCCTTTTCTTGTTCTTGCATTTGTTCTGGTTCTTTGACCTCTTACAGGCAAGCCTTTTCTATGTCTTAAACCTCTATAATTTCCTAAATCCATTAAACGCTTAATGTTCATACCAACAATTTTTCGGAGTTCTCCTTCTATTGTATAGTTAGACAATACTGATCTTAATTTTTGTAATTCATCTGGCGTTAAATCATCCGTTTTTCTGTTAGGATCAACACCAGTTTTTTGAAGTATTTCTTTAGCTCTAGATTTACCTATACCATATATGTATGTTAAGGCAATCTCTATACGCTTATTTTTTGGTAACTCTACACCAACTAAACGAGCCATTTAACCTCCTAACCTTGTCTTTGTTTGTGTTTTGGGTTTTCGCATATAACCCTAACAACACCTTTTCTTTTTATTATTTTGCATTTTGGACAAATTTTTTTCACAGAAGATCTTACTTTCATTTATTTAACCTCCATTATTTTTTATTTATATCTATAAATTATTCTACCTTTTTCTATGCTGTATGGTGAAATTTCTAATTTCACCTTATCTCCTGGTAAGATTTTAATAAAGTGCATACGCATTTTGCCAGCAACATGAGCTAAAACTACATGGTTATTATCCAATTTTACTCTAAACATTGCATTGGGTAGCGCCTCTATAACCTCACCTTCAACTACTACTGGCTTTTCTTTTGCCATAAATGTCAATTCTCCTTGCTCAATATTAGGGTTCCTTCTTCTAAAATTGCTATAGTGTGTTCAAAATGCGCAGAAGGTAATCTATCTTTTGTAACAACACTCCAACCGTCTTTTTTAATCTCAACTTCATAAGTACCCATATTTACCATCGGCTCAATTGCAATTGTCATACCAACTTTTAACAGTACATTTCGTCCATTTGAAGGCACATAGTTTGGAACCTGTGGTTCTTCATGAAGATTCCTGCCTATACCATGCCCAACATAATCTCTAACGACATTGAATCCATTTGATTCAACAAAATTTTGAATTACTCTTGAAATATCAAATAGATAATTGCCGGGTTTTGCTTGTTCAATACCTTTATACAAACTTTCTCTTGTTACATCAATAAGCTTTTGCTTTGCTTTTGAAATACTACCCACACCAACAGTAATGGCCGAATCACCATAAAAGCCATCATAAAACAAGCCAAAATCCAGGCTTACTATGTCACCTTCTTTCAAGATTTTTTTCCTGGAAGGAATACCGTGGACAACTTCTTCGTTAACAGAAACACACAAAGCGTTTGGAAAACCTCCGTATCCCAAAAAAGCTGGCTTTGCATTCAGTTTAGCAGAATATTCCATTGCAAGCCTATCAAGCTCATATGTTGTTATACCAGGTTTTACTTCATTTTTCAACATATTTAATACTTTAGCTACCATTGCGTTTACAACACGCATTTTTTCTATTTCTTGTTTAGATTTAAGAATAATCATCAATTACCTAATATATCTTTTATTCTGGAAAAAACTTCATCAACTGTACCCAAACCACTTATTGAGCTTAATTTTCCCTGTTTATCATAATATTCAATTAAAGGCTTTGTATGTTCTTTAAAAACTTTAAGTCTATTTTCAACAGTTTCTTTTTTATCTCCACGTTTATCTCATGGAAGTTCTTTTCTTCAAGTTTTTTGTTAAGTTTTATTTTTCCCTTGTTTATCTTTATAAATCCAAGAAGTTTGCAGGCTTCCAATATATTGATAAGGTCATCTGCCTGTTCCAATGCCTCATCAGAAAGCTTCTGCAAAGAAATTTCGCCATCGTGCTCTTTTAGTATTGAAATTACTCCGTGTATCTGACCTATCTTTATATTCAGAGGAAAAATCCCTTTCATACCATTTTTAATAATCTGTTCTATTTATTACTTTAATTGTTTTGATTAAAACTATTTAATCAGTGGTTTTGATTAATAGCTATGGCGTCAGAGAT
>NZ_JAGDWY010000022.1:20070-26551 GCF_023256235.1 Desulfurella sp. | reverse complement strand
TATCATTTTTATAATGAGATCATCTGGTACAAGCTCACCTTTTTCCATATATTGTTTGGCTGTAAGGCCAAGATCTGTTTCATTTTTTACTTCGTTTCTTAAAATATCGCCAGTAGATATTTGAATTATTGAATATTTTTTAATTATATTTTCCGATTGAGTACCTTTTCCTACACCAGGAGCTCCCAGTAATATCAAAATCACTTATTTACCTCCTTTTTTCAAAAAACCATCATAATTTCTCATGTAAAGATGAGCTTGTATTTGCATTATTGTATCAAGCGCAACCTGCACAACAATCAATACAGCAGTGCCACCAAAATAAAATGGTACACTAAAATGTTGCATCAAAATCCATGGCAATACACAGACAAATGATAAATAAATACCACCTACAAAAGTAAGCCTTGTAAGTATCCAATCAAGAAAATCAGCTGTATATTTACCTGGTCTTATACCCGGTATAAAACCACCATTCTTTTTAAGATTATCTGCTACATCTTTTGGGTTAAAGGCAATAGATGTATAAAAATAAGCAAAAAAGAAAATCAATATAACATAGAATACATTGTATAAAGTTCCACCTGGATTTAGCCAGTTAGATATTTTTTGAATGAAAGGCACATTTATAACTTTGGCTATAGTTGCAGGAAACAACATTATAGAAGAAGCAAAAATAGGTGGAATTACACCTGAAACATTAATTTTTAATGGTATGTAGCTACTTTGCGCATTATATAGACGCTTGCCTACCATCCTTCGAGGATACTGAACAGTTACTCTCCTTTGAGCTAACTCAACAAATATTATTAGTGCAATAACTCCAACTACTATTACAAAAATTAGAAGCAGCGCCAATATTGACATATCACCAGAGCTTACCAAGTTAAAAGTGTTACCTATAGCAGCAGGAAGTCTTGCAATAATACCTGCAAAAATAATAAGAGATATACCATTTCCGATACCTCGTTCTGTTATCTGCTCACCAATCCACATTAAAAATATAGTACCTGTTGTCAATGTTATGTCTGCAAATATAATAAAACCTATGCCATGCCAAATAACAACAGGTGCATTATTTGGCCCATGCATAGATTGCAAACCTATTGCAATGCCAATTCCCTGCAAAAGCGATATTATCACAGTTAGGTATCTTGTATACTCGGATATCTTTCTCCTACCTGATTCGCCTTCTTTTTTTAATTTTGCAAGCTCTGGACTCACAGCAGTAAACAATTCCAAAATAATAGCAGCAGAAATGTAGGGCATAATACCAAGCGAAACTATACTGAAGTTACTTATAGCGCCACCACTAAAAAGATTGAATAATCCAAGTGCGGTAGACTGATTCTGGTTTACAAGAGTAGCCAACACATGCGTATCAACACCTGGAGTTGGTATGTGAGCTGCCAATCGAAATACAACAAACATTATAAATGTAAAAAAAAGTCTCTTATTTAGCTCTGGTACATTAAACATGTTTGAATAATCTTGCATTAAAGAACCTCAAATGTAGAATTCGATTGTTCAATTTTACTGATTGCTTGCTTTGAAAAAGCATGCGCTTTAATATTTAATTTTTTTGACAACGTACCGTTTCCTAGAATTTTGACCAACCTTTTACCACTTACCAGTCCTTTTGATATAAGTGTTTCAAGTGTAACTTCATCGTTTTCATTAAATTTTTTATCCAATACATGAAGATTTACAATATCGTATTCCGCTTTGAATTGGTTTTTAAAACCCCTTTTTGGCAATCTTCTATAAATAGGTGTTTGTCCACCTTCATAATAAGCACTTAAGTGACCATGACCACTTCTTGCTCTTTCACCTTTATTACCTTTGCCTGCTGTGGTACCATAGCCACTTGCATCGCCTCTTCCAACTCTTTTGCGCTTATCAACTATTTTTGGTAATTCAAATAATTGCATATTAATACTCCTTATTCAACTTCTTCAACTTTGACCATAAAATACAACTTTTTAATCATACCTCTTATATGAGGCGTATCTTTTCTTAAAACAAATTGATTTGGCCTTTTTAAACCTAAAGACCTTGCCACTTTTTTTATTTTATCCTTTTGCCCAATGCAACTTCTTGTCATTGTAATTTTAAGTGTCATTGTGCCAATCCCCTTCCTTTCAATATTTCTTCTTTACTTCGTAATAATTTAAGAGCTTTGATAATAGCACTTGCTAAATTAAATGGATTATTTGAACCAATAGATTTAGTAACTATATTTTTAATGCCACATGCTTCTAAAATAGACCTTGCAGTATTACCTGCAATTATGCCAGTACCGGGACGAGCGGGTTTTAATAAAACAATACCGGAACCCTGCTTTGTCTGGATAATATGGGGTATACTACCATCTTCAGTAATAGGGACTCTAAACATTTCTTTTTTAGCTTTTTCTACAGCCTTTTTTATTGCTTCAGAAACTTCTTTTGATTTTCCTAATGCTATACCTACCCGACCATTTCCATCACCTACAACAACTAATGCGTTAAATCTAAATCTCCTACCACCTTTTACAACCTTAGCAACTCTTCCAACTTTTATAACATATTCTTGAAAACCTTTATCCACTTAAACCTCCTAAAATATCAAACCGCCTTCTCTTGCAGCATCTGCTAAGGCTTTAACTTTTCCATGATAAAGATATCCGTTTCTATCAAATACAACATTTGATATTCCTTTTTCTAAAGCTTTTTTTGCTATTAGAATACCTACTTGCTTTGCAGTTTCAATATTGCAACCTTTTACTTTACCTTTTAATTGATTATCTAAACTTGAAGCGCTAATAATTGTATTGCCATTTGCATCATCAATTAATTGAGCATATATATGATTTAAACTTTTAAACACGCATAATCTTGGTTTTTGCTGAGTTCCTCTAATTTTATACTTTATGCGAGTTTTTCTTTTTAATCTTAATTTGTTTCTACTGTGTTTTTTTAACATTCAACCTCCTACTTTCCTGCAGCTTTACCAGCTTTCCTTCTGACTTTTTCATCTTTATATCTGATCCCTTTACCTTTGTATGGCTCAACTTTCTTAAATGCTCTAATATCAGCTGCAACTTGACCCACTAAATACTTATCAATTCCAGATATTGTTAAATTTGTACCAGTTTTGTCCACTTCTACAGTAATACCATCTGGAATCGGATAAAAAATGTCATGAGAAAATCCAAGACTTAACTTTACTTTCTTTGATTCTACACTTGCTCTATATCCAACGCCTTCTATAATTAGCTCTTTTTTAAAACCATTTGTTACACCATAAACAGCATTTGCAATCAAACTCCTATATAAACCATGAAATGCATTAGCTTTTTTGTTTTCTTCATTTATATTTTTAACGATTAAGGTATTGCCTTCTTTAACTACCTCTACGAATTCTGGTTTAATGGTTTGAGTTAAAACTCCCTTGGGACCTTTAATTATTATTTTATCTTTTTCTATATTTAAATCAACGTTTTTAGGCAACTCAATAACTTTTTTACCTATACGAGACATTTTCCCTCCTAAAACAACTCACAAATCAATTCTCCACCTAATCTTTTCTTTTTTGCCTGATAAGTTGTCATGACACCCTGATTGGTCGATATAATACCAACACCCAAACCGCTTACCACCGGCTTAATATCATTTGATTTTACATATACCCTTCTTGATGGTTTGCTTATAATCTTGATTTCACTTAAAGCGGGTTTCTTTCTCTTTTCATCAAGATATTTTAATTCAACTTTTATTTGCGTTTTTAAAGGATCAATAATCTCATAATTTTTTATGTAGCCTTCTTTTTTTAATATTTCGCAGATATTTTTAACAACACTGTTTCCGTATATTATTACATCTGTTTTTTTTGTTGATAAGGCATTTTTTAAACTTGATAATGAATCACTAATTCTATTCATTGATTACTCCTACCAGCTTGCTTTGATTATACCAGGAATTTCTCCCTTTGACGCCAAGTTTCTAAAACAAATTCTACAAATACCAAAATCCCTAATATAACCTCTTGATCTTCCGCAGATATTGCACCTATTTTTAGACCTCACTTTAAATTTTGGTTTCTTTTTTGTTTTTTCAATCATTGCCTTTCTAGCCATTAATCCTCCTAACTTGCTTTTGCAAAGGGCATACCGAAAGCTTTTAATAACTCAAAAGCCTCTTCGTCACTTTTTGAAGTAGTAACAAAAGAAATGCTCATCCCATGAATTTTCAATATTTTGTCGTAATTAATTTCCGGAAAAATTAACTGCTCTGTAACGCCAAATGTATAATTTCCTCGACCATCAAAATTCTTTTTAGAAACACCCCTAAAATCTCTAATTCTTGGTAAGCTAAAACTGATAAACCTTTCTAAAAATTCATACATTCTGTCTTTTCTTAATGTTACCTTGCAACCTATCGGTTGACCTTTTCTCAATTTAAAGTTAGCAATCGATTTTTTAGCTCTTGTAATTACGCCTTTTTGACCTGTTATGGCAGCAAGCTCTTCAAGGGCTGAATCCAGCATTTTAATATCAGTTGCACCTTCTGCCATACCAACATTTATAACTATTTTTTCCAATTTTGGAACCTGCATAACATTCTTATATGAAAACTTCTGCATCATATACGGTACGACGTTTTCTCTATAATGTTTTTTCATATTAGGTATATACAACTTTGAACCTCCGCTATTAAATTGTTTCATTGCATTTTTTGCAAACTCTTACTTTTGTTCCATCATCTAAAATTTTACTTGCAATCCGCGTAGGTTTATTGCAATGTGGGCATACAAGCATTACATTTGATATATCAATTGGTGCTTCTTTTTCTATTATACCACCTTTTGATGTTTGTGTAGCTTTCTCGTGTTTTTTAATTATCTTTATACCCTCAACTATCACTCTGTTATTCTTTGGCACAAAAGATATAATTTTTCCTGTTTTTCCTTTGTCTTTTCCAGCTATAACCTTAACTAAATCACCTTTTTTAAGTTTTGTTTTCATCTGTGAGTATATATTAGCCATCTTTTTCACTCCTTATAGAACCTCTGGGGCCAAAGATATAATTTTCATAAAATCTTTCATCCTAAGCTCCCTTACTACGGGCCCAAAAATTCTTGTTCCGATTGGTTCCTTTTGATTATTAATTATAACAGCGGCATTTTCGTCGAACCTAATATAAGAACCGTCATCCCTTCTAAATTCTTTTTTAGTTCTAACAATTACAGCTTTAACTACATCACCTTTTTTTACTTTACCATTTGGTATTGCTTCCTTGACAGATGCCACAATAATATCGCCAACATAAGCATACCTTCTTTTGGAACCCCCAAGGACTTTTATGCACATTATTTTTTTTGCTCCAGAATTGTCTGCTGATTTAAGCATTGTATATGGTTGTATCATATTTCATCTCCCAATCCAGAGTATTTTTGCACAATTTTAAGCAACCTAAAACTTTTCTGTTTTGATATAGGCCTACAACTTATAAATTGAACAATATCGCCAACTTTTGACTCATTTAGCTCATCATGAACTTTGAATTTTTTTGTTTTTTTAACGTATTTTTTAATTTTTGGGTGCAATTTGTACTCTTCAACTCTAACTACTCTAGTTTTATCCATTTTGTCACTAACTACAATACCTTCTCCAACAAATTTACTCATAAGGCTTTCTCCAATTGTTTAACTCTTGTTAAAATACGCGCTAAGTCTTTTCTTAAATTTTTCATTCTTTTGGGATTTTCTAATTGCTCAAAACCTTTTTTCAACCTTAAACGCATAAGTTCTTCTCTAATTTTTTGCTCTGTTTCTCTTAAAGTTTTTATATCCATAGCAGCTATATCATTTTTCTTCATAGCCACTCTCCGCTTTTTACAAATTTAGTCTGTATATTTAATTTGGAAGCAGCTAACTCAAAAGCACTTTTTGCCAATTCTTCAGATACACCGCCAATTTCATATAAAATCCGTCCGGGCTTAACTATACAAACCCACTTTTCAATTGAACCCTTTCCTTTACCCATCCTTGTTTCAGCTGGTTTCTTAGTAAGTGGAAAATCTGGAAATATTCTTATCCAAACCTTACCTTGATGTTTTAGTCTTCTGTTTATAGCAACTCTAGCAGCTTCTATTTGATTGCTTGTTAGTTCGCCTCTTCCAATAGCTTTCAAGCCATACTCGCCAAATGCAAGATCGCTTCCTCTTTTTGTTAAACCTTCAACGCCACTTCTGTTGCGCTGGTATTTTCTATATTTTGTTTTCTTTGGCATTAACATAAACATTACTCCTTTAATCCATTACATAGCCTTTAAAGACCCAAACTTTTATACCTATTATACCTGCAGTTGTCAAACTTTCTGCAAAACCATAATCGATGTTTGCCCTAAGTGTGGTAAGTGGCACACGCCCCTCTTTTATCCATTCTGTACGAGCCATTTCGACACCACCAAGTTTGCCCGCACACTGAATTTTAATTCCCT
>NZ_JAGDWY010000022.1:8423-20060 GCF_023256235.1 Desulfurella sp. | reverse complement strand
TTCCCTGAACGCCTTTTCTTAAAGCCAAATATGCAGCTTTTTTCATGGCTCTTCTAAAATGTGTCCTTTTTTCAATCTGCAAAGCAATATTCTCTGCTATTAATTGGGCATCTGTTTCTGGTGCATTAACTTCTCTAATATTTATTGAAACTTCAGATTTAGTTAAATCATTAACAAAACTCTTAATTTTTTCAACTTCTGATCCTTTTTTTCCAATTAATATGCCAGGTCTTGCTGCATATATATTCAGGGTTAATTTATTCATTTTTCTTTCAATTTCTATATTAGAAATACCAGCATAATATAGTTTTGCTTTTACTTCTTTTCGTATCTTTTGATCTTCCAGTAATTTATCTTTAAAATCATTTTTTGCAAACCATCTAGACGACCATGTTTTTATTATCCCAAGTCTTAAACCAATGGGATTAACCTTTTGACCCAAATTCCACCTCCTTTGCCAACACGAGTTTTATGTTTGTGGTTCTTTTCAGTATTCTACCTGCGCGACCCATAGCCATTGGTCTGTACCTTTTAAGCCTTATTCCATCATCAGCACACACTGTTTTGATATAAAATTTATTAGGATCTTCACCTTTTTCTAAACATCCTGCAACAGCGGATTCAACTAATTTTGAAAGTATCAAAGCACTTTTTTTAGGTATAAGTTTTAATATAGATATAGCTTCATTTGCTTTTTTGCCTTTTATTAAACCAACAACCTGCCTCACTTTTATAGGCGAGATTCTTGCTCTTGATAATTTAACTGTGTGTTCCACTACCTTACCCCCATGGTTAGTTTATTTAAAATTACTACTTACCTATCTTTTTTTGAACAACACCTTTATGACCTTTAAAAGTCCTTGTCGGTGAAAATTCACCTAATTTGTAACCTACCATATTTTCTGTAACATAAACAGGAACAAATTTTTTCCCGTTATGAACGCCAAAAGTTAAACCAACAAATTCAGGTATAATTACACTTCTTCTTGACCATGTTTTTATTATAGTTTTTTTGCCTTCTGCTTTTGCTTGATTTGCTTTTTTAAGCAATTTTTCATCTACAAACGGCCCTTTCTTTAGTGATCTAGCCATTAAACCCCCTAATTAATTCTTTTAATGATAAATTTGTCTGTACGTTTATTATGTCTGGTTTTGTAACCTTTTGTTGGTTTACCCCATGGTGTTACCGGTGTTCCACCCGTTCCCGTTTTACCTTCGCCACCACCATGTGGGTGATCAATTGGGTTCATAGCTACACCCCTGACATGTGGTCTTCTACCCATGTGTCTAACTCTTCCAGCTTTACCATAGTTTATATTATTATGATCAATGTTTCCAACCTGACCAATCGTTGCGTAACAATCAGCTAATACATACCTCATTTCACCACTTGGCAATTTTAATGTAACATATTTGCCTTCTTTAGCCATAAGTTGAGCAAAAGTACCGGCACTTCTTGCAAGTTTTCCACCGCCATTAATTTTTAACTCTATATTATGTACGAAACTACCTACCGGAATTTTTCTTAATGGAAGTGCATTTCCTACTTTTGGTTCAACATTTTCTCCTGCCTGCACTTTATCGTTGATATTTAAGCCAACTGGAGCCAAAATATACCTTTTTTCACCATCCTTATAAGATAATAAGGCAATTCTTGCGCTTCTGTTTGGATCGTATTCAATTGCTTTTACAACGGCTTCTATGTCTCTTTTGTCTCTTTTAAAATCAATTATTCTATATAGCCTTCTTGCACCACGACCACGAAATCTAGTGGTAATATGGCCTTTATTATTTCTGCCAGATTTCTTTTTTAAAACTACGGTTAGAGATTTTTCTGGTTCAGTTTTCGTTATTTCGCTAAAGTCACTAACGCTTGCAAACCTCATACCGTTTGTAACAGGCTTATAATACTTTATACCCATATCGTCCCCTTTTTATAAATTTATACTGTAGCCTTCTTTTAAAGTGACTACACATTTTTTTCGTGAATTCTTTTTACCTATAATACCGCGAAAAACTTTGACTTTTCCCTTATAGTTAATAACATTAACATCTTCTACCTTAACATTAAAAATAGATTCTATTGTTTTTTTTATTTCAGGTTTTGTAGCTTTAACTGGTACATAAAACTCATATTTATTTAATTCCTGCATCATAAGCGCTTTTTCTGAAACCACACGCCCTTTAATAATATCCCATTTATCCATTTGCAAATCTCCTGCTTAATTTTTCAAAAATATCTTTTGTTGTTACAACCTTAGGAAACCTCATTATATCATAGACATTAACTGTATCTACATTCCTTATCTCAACTGATCTTAAATTTCTCAAAGATAAATAAGCATTTGTCATATTTTTATCTAAAATAAATAACGATTTATCAGCATCGAGTTTTTTTACCAATTCAAAAGCAACTTTTGTTTTTGGCTGTTCAAAATCCAAATCGTTAAGCAAAACAAGTGTTTTTGCTTCAATATGATCTACAAGTGCTTCTAAAAATGCTTTTCTTTTTTCTTTTTTGTTTATTTTTAACTCAAAATCGGTTTTAGGTTTTGGTCCAAAAATTACTCCTCCTTTCCTAAACAATGGCGATCTAATCGAACCAGCCCTAGCTCTACCAGTACCTTTTTGTTTCCACGGTTTTTTGCCACCACCTGAAACCTCAGATCTAGTTTTTGTTGAAGCAGTCCACTGTCTTTTGTTTGCAAGCAATACACGAATTACTCTATTTACTAAGATACCAGGTTTATTTGAAGGTTTAAAGTTTAAATCGAAATCTATTTCTCCAAGCCTATTCGCATCTTTATCAAAATAATCAATTTTCATGATAACTTCTCCTTTTTCCTTAATAAGGTTACATAAGAACCTCTTGAGCCAGGTACTGCACCGATTAGCGCAATTATATTTTTTTCTTTATCAATATAAGCAATTTTTAGGTTTTTAATAGTTACTCGTTCGTTTCCTAAATGGCCAGGCATTTTTTTTCCTTTTATAACCCTACCAGGCCATTCTCTGTTTCCAATAGAACCAACTCTTCTATTAAACATAGAACCGTGCCCATCTGGCCCACCAGCAAAATTATGCCTTTTCATAGCGCCTGCAAATCCTTTTCCTTTTGAAATACCTATAACATCAATTTCGTCACCCACATTAAATATATCCATTTCAATCTTATCACCTAACTTAAAACCACTAATATCGTTTACTTTAAACTCTCTTAAATACTTTTTTGGTAAAGAACCACATTTTTTTAAATGACCTAATTGTGCCTTTGTAATTCTTGATTCTTTTGTATCTACAAAACCCACCTGTATAGCATTATATCCATCATTTTCTTTTGTTTTTATCTGGGTAACTACAGCAGGTTCGGATTCTAAAATAGTAACAGCAACTGCATTACCATTTATAAACATCCTTGACATGCCAATTTTTTTTGCAATTAATCCTATCATTTTTTACTCCTATACTCTATATATAAAGAGGCAGAGAAACCAAAAAGGTTTTTACCTCTTTTTTAAATTTTTAAAGTTTTACTTCTACGTCAACACCAGCGGCTAAATCAATTTTCATCAATGCATCAACGGTTTGTTGGGTAGCATCATCTATTTCTAAGAGCCTTTTGTGAACTCTCATTTCAAATTGTTCCCTTGAGGTCTTATTAATATGCGGAGACCTCAATACAGTATATCTGGAAATATCAGTTGGCAGTGGTATAGGACCTCTAATTGTAGCTCCTGTTCTTTTTACAGTTTCAATAATATCTTTTACTGATCTATCCAATATTTTTGCTTCATAAGCTCTAAGTTTAATCCTAATTTTTTGCGACATTCAAAACACCCTCACTTAATAATCTCAGTAACTACACCAGCACCAACAGTTTTGCCACCTTCTCTTATAGCAAATCTTGTTTCTTTTTCAAGTGCTATTGGAGCAATAAGTTCTACTTCCATTTCCACATTATCACCTGGCATAACCATTTCTACGCCTTCTTTCAAGTGAACTGTACCTGTAACATCTGTAGTTCTTACGTAGAATTGTGGTCTGTAGCCATTAAAGAATGGTGTATGCCTGCCACCTTCTTCTTTGGTTAGAACGTATACCTGAGCTTTGAATTTTGTATGTGGTGTAATGGATCCTGGTTTTGCAAGAACCATACCACGCTCTACTTCTTCTTTCTTTGTGCCTCGCAAAAGCACACCTACATTGTCACCAGGTAAAGCTTCATCAAGTATCTTTCTAAACATCTCAAGAGAAGTTGCAACGGTTTTTTGTGTGGGCTTTAGACCTACTATTTCTACTTCGTCACCTGTTCTAATTACACCGCGCTCCACTCTACCTGTTACAACAGTACCACGGCCTGATATTGTAAATATATCTTCAATTGGCATTAAGAATGGTTTATCTGCGTCACGTTCTGGTGTTGGTATATACTCATCAACCGCATTCATTAAGTCTTCTATGGCTTTAGTCCATTCGTTATCCGAGTCAGATTCCAGGGCTTTTAGAGCACTGCCTCTTATAACCGGTACATCATCGCCTGGGAAGTTGTATTTAGATAAAAGCTCCCTCACTTCCATTTCTACAAGATCAATTAGTTCCGGGTCATCCACCATATCTACTTTATTTAAAAATACCACTATGTATGGTACACCTACCTGACGGGCAAGCAGAATATGCTCTCTTGTTTGTGGCATTGGACCATCTGCTGCTGAAACAACAAGTATTGCTCCGTCCATCTGAGCAGCACCTGTGATCATGTTTTTGATGTAATCAGCATGCCCTGGGCAATCCACGTGTGCATAATGCCTTTTGGCTGTTTCATACTCAACATGAGAAGTATTTATAGTAACACCCCTTTCTCTTTCTTCTGGAGCGTTATCTATCTGAGAGTAATCTTTAAATTCAGCAAAACCTTTTTTTGATAAAACCTTTGTTATAGCAGCAGTCAGTGTAGTCTTACCATGGTCAACGTGTCCAATTGTACCAATATTAACATGAGGTTTGGTACGAACATATTTTTCCTTTGCCATAATGGAAACCTCCTAAACTTCTTTCTTTATTATTTTTTCTGCAATAGAACTTGGAACTTCTTCATATGTTGAAAACTGCATTACATAAGTACCACGGCCTTGTGTTATAGATCTTAATGTCGTAGCATATCCAAACATTTCACCAAGTGGTACGTCAGCTCTTATAACTTTAACACCTGACTTATCTTCCATACTCTTGATTTTACCTCTTCTTGAACTTAAATCACCTATAACATCTCCTAAGTATTGTTCAGGAGTAGAAACTTCAACATCCATAATAGGCTCTAATAGGTATGGTTTAGCTGCTTTAAGAGCTTCTTTAAAAGCCATAGAACCTGCTATTTTAAAAGCCATTTCAGATGAATCAACTTCGTGGTATGAACCATCTACTAATGTGGCCATAACGTCTATAACTTCATAACCAGCCAACACACCATTTTCTGCAGCCTCTTTAACACCTTCTTCAATTGCTGGTATAAATTCTTTTGGAATAACACCACCAACTATTTTATTTACAAATGTTATGCCTTTGCCTCGCTCTTGTGGCTCAACCTCAAGCCAAACATCACCGTATTGACCATGGCCACCAGTTTGTCTAACAAATTTACCTTGTTTTTTAACTTTAGCTTTAATACTTTCCTTGTAAGCTACTTGAGGTTTACCAGTATTAACATTTACATTAAACTCTCTTTTTAATCTATCAACAATTATTTCAAGATGAAGCTCACCCATACCGGATATAATTGTTTGGGCTGTTTCTTCATCAAATTTTATTCTAAATGTAGGATCTTCTTCTGCTAGTTTTTGCAAAGCATTGGATAGTTTTTCCTGATCTGCTTTTGTTTTAGGTTCAACAGCAATTGATATAACAGGCTCTGGAAACTCCATTGCTTCTAGTATAATTGGTTTTTCTTCTGCACACAATGTATCGCCTGTTGCTGTATATTTTAAACCAATTGCAGCTACTATATCACCTGTATGAGCTTCTTCTATATCTTCTCGTTTATTTGCGTGCATTAAAAGAAGCCTTCCAATTCTTTCTTTTTTCCCTTTGGCTGAATTTAATACATATGAGCCAGATTTTAAAACTCCAGAATATATTCTTAAATATGTAAGTTTTCCTACATACGGATCGCTTAATATCTTGAAAGCCAAAGCGCATAAAGGTTCTTTATCGTCAGGCATTCTTTCTTCTTCTTCGCCAGATAAATTTTTACCTTTAATACCACCTACATCGATTGGCGAGGGTAAATAAAGTGTAACTGCATCAAGTAGGGGCTGAACGCCTTTATTTTTAAAAGCACTTCCACACAATACCGGTGTACATTTACCTGACAATGTGGCTTTTCTTATAGCTTTTATTATTTTATCTTCAGAAATTTCTTTACCATCCAGATAATCCATCATCAATTCTTCATCAAAATCAGCTACCGTTTCTATTAATTTTGTTCTGTATTCGTTAGACAAACTCATAAGGTCAGCAGGAATTTCTTTTTCACTAAATGTAGCACCAAGCACATCAGAATCCCAAATAATTGCTTTCATTTTAACAAGATCAACAACACCTACAAAATTTGATTCCGAACCAACCGGAATTTGTAATACTACTGGGATAGAACCTAATTTTGTGTTTATTTCTTTAACAACATTAAAAAAATTGGCACCAGTTCTATCCATTTTGTTAACAAAGGCTATTCTTGGTACATTATATTTATTAGCCTGGCGCCAAACAGTTTCTGATTGTGGCTCAACTCCGCTTACTGCGCAAAAAACACCTACGGCACCATCTAAAACTCTTAAGGACCTTTCAACTTCAACAGTAAAATCCACATGCCCAGGTGTGTCTATTAAATTAATTTTATGGTTTTTCCAAAAGCATACAGTTGAAGCAGAAGTGATTGTGATTCCACGCTCTTTTTCCTGTTCCATCCAATCCATTGTAGCAGTCCCTTCATGGACTTCGCCTATTTTATGTGAAACGCCCGTATAGAATAGAATTCTTTCTGATGTTGTAGTCTTTCCGGCATCTATATGAGCAATAATTCCTATATTTCTAACATTTTCTAAAGGGTATGCTCTACTCAAAATACCACCTCACCACTTATAGTGTGCAAAAGCCCTGTTTGCTTCAGCCATTTTATGAGTATCTTCTTTTTTCTTTATTGCGCCGCCTCTGTTGTTGAAAGCGTCTAAAATTTCTCCTGCTAGTTTTTCAAACATTGTTTTTTCATTTCTTTGTCTTGCATAATTTACAAGCCAGCGAATAGCAAGACTAACCTGCCTTTCTTTTCTAACTTCTACAGGCACCTGGTATGTAGCACCACCAACTCTTCTCGGACGGACTTCTAGCTTTGGCATAATATTGTTTAGAGCTTGTTCAAATATTTCTAATGGATTTTGTCCAGTTTTTTCTTTTACAAGGTCTAAACTTTTGTAAAATATCCTTTGAGCAAGAGATTTTTTTCCATCATACATTATTTTATTAATAGTTTTTTGAATTAATATACTATTGTAGACCAAATCACTTTGTGTTTGTCTTTTCTCAGCCCTTCTTCTTCTCATTTACAGCACCTTCCTTGGGTTTTTTAGCTCCGTACTTTGATCTACCTTGTTTTCTATCGTTAACACCGGCAGTATCAAGTGTACCTCTTATTATATGATACCTGACACCAGGTAAATCTTTTACCCTGCCACCTCTTACAAGAACAATAGAGTGTTCCTGTAAATTATGACCTTCACCTGGTATATAAGCCGTTACTTCATATCCTGTTGTCAATTTAACCCTAGCAACCTTTCTTAAAGCTGAGTTAGGTTTCTTTGGAGTAGTTGTGTATACTCTAGTACAAACGCCTCTCCTTTGTGGACAACCCTGTAATGCTAAAGTTTTCGTTTTTTCTTTAACTTTCTTTCTACCTATTCTAACTAACTGGTTAATAGTTGGCACCCAATTACCTCCTTGAAATATTGGCTTGACTAAATTACCAATAAAACTTTTATTTGTCAAGAATTTTCATCTCAATATTCATATCATCAAATCTTTTTTGACCTGTCCCCACCGGGATTAACCTTCCCACAATAACATTTTCCTTTAATCCCCTAAGTGAATCAATTGAGCCACTTATAGCTGCATCTGTTAAAACTTTTACTGTTTCTTGAAATGATGCAGCAGAAATAAAACTATCTGTATTTAAAGAAGCTTTTGTTATACCCAGTAAACTGATTTTTCCTATTGCAGGTTTTCTGCCATTTTCTATAGCTTGCTGGTTTTTTCTTTCAAATACAAATTTATCAACTAAATCGCCTTCTATAAAATCTGTATCCCCTGAGTCTTCAACAATAATCTTAGACAGCATCTGTTTTACAATTATTTCTATATGTTTGTCATTTATAGATACACCTTGCAATTTATAAACCTGCTGTATCTCATTTACTAAATGCCACCTTAGAACTTTTTCACCTAATATTCTTAAAATATCGTGTGGGTTTATAATACCATCTGTTAGCGGATCACCTGCTTGAACCCTATCACCTGGGTAAACTAATATACGTTTATTCCTTGCAATCAAGTATTCTTTTTTTGCTTCCCCTTTACCTATTGTTGATGTTATAACAACCTTTCGTTTTCCTTTGATTTCTCCCTCATAAGATACTACTCCACTTATTTCACTTAATACAGCAGAGTCTTTTGGCTTTTTTGCTTCAAATATATCATTTAATCTTGGTAAACCACCGGTAATATCGGTGGTTTTTGTTGCTTCTCTTGGTATTTTTCCAAGCGCATCACCAGGCCTTACATAATCTCCATTTTCTTTTTGTAAAATTATGCCAGGTGGAAGATAATATTCTGCTTTTTCGTGAGTATTTTCTGATATTTTTACATTGCCATTCTCATCAACAATTTCAATTCGGGGTTTAAGGTTGATATTCTTGCTTTCAATTATTATATTGCTTTTTAAACCTGTTATTTTATCTATATCAACTCTTAGCGTTACATTGTTAACAATATCAACAAACCTTACATAACCATCTGTATCGACAAGCAAAAAGTCCGTATAAGAATCCCAATCTGCTATAATAGTGCTTGATAAATAAATTGATGGATCGGATTCCATAATACGTTTTTTAATAACATCATCGAAACCAGCTATTATGTCACCTGCCTTTACTTTGCTTTTGCTTTTAACAAAAACTTTACTACCTATAGATAGATAATATCTCTTTTTTAATGTGCCATTTTCATCTTCAATTATAATATGGGCTCCATGTTTATCTACAATATCGTTATCAAAATGATCGATTTCTACAAATGATTGTCCTTTTAATACAACAAATTTTACAATACCAGCCTCACTGGTTCTAATAAATCGTCTTATAGTATCATTATCTTTTACATATATTCTTGCTCCATAGGGTAAATTTTTTGGTACTGTATAAATTTCAAGTATTCTGCCAACCAGAAGATCACCTTCTTTTACTAACTGACCATTTTCAACATTAAAAATCAATTTTCCAACAACATTAGCATCATTTTGAATAATGTCTCTTTCGTTAATAAAATCAATTTTTCTAATATTGTAGTTTTCTTTATCGTCTATTTTTAATACAAAATCTGTTTTTGTCTGTTCAATGCTTACCACTCCTGTATTTAGACAGACAATTTGAGGTTCTATAATTAATACAGCTGCATCTCTTCTGCTTAATATAACATTATTGTTTTCCGAATTAACAGAAGTTCTTAAGTTAAAATATTTTACTATACCGCCTTTTTTAGTTTCTGCGTTCACTTTTTCCCCTGCTCTTAAAGCAGTACCACCCACGTGGAATGTTCTAAGCGTTAATTGAGTACCAGGTTCGCCAATAGATTGAGCGGCAATAATACCAACAGCTTCGCCAATTTCTACTTTTCTACCTCTAGCTAAATCCCTTCCATAACATTTAGCACAAACACCGTATTTTGCTTTGCAGGTTAGAACAGAAAATATTTTTACACTTCTTATGCCGGCTTCAACAATTTTTTCTGCTAATTCTTCTGTAATTTCCTGATTTTCTTTTACAATTAATTCTTGAGTTAAAGGACTAATTATATCTTCTGCGCAAATTCTACCTGTAATTCTTTCTTGAAGTGACTCAATTTCTTCACCATTTACAATTAAAGCACTTACTTCTAAACCTTCTGTAGTACCGCAGTCTTCCATTGTAATAAAAACATCCTGTGCCACATCAATAAGTTTTCTTGTTAAATAACCCGCATTTGCAGTTTTTAATGCAGTATCTGCAAGACCTTTTCTTGCACCGTGTGTTGAAACAAAGTATTCAATAACGTTAAGACCCTCTTTGAAATTAGATTTTATTGGTGTTTCAATAATGTCACCCGAAGGTTTTGTCATTAAACCTCTGATTCCAGCAAGCTGCCTCATTTGTTGCAGACTACCCCTAGCGCCAGAGTCTGCCATAATAAAAATTGGGTTAAAACTTTCATTATAGGCGCCACCCAATTTTAACATCATAACTTTTGATATTTCTTCTGTAACATTATTCCAAAGATCGACAATTTTATTGTAACGCTCTGAATCTGTTAGAAGACCTTGCTCATACTGATTTTGGATTTTTCTTGCCTCTTCTTCTGCATGTTCAATAATACTTGATTTGTCTTCTGGTACCAGTATATCGTCAACAGAAATTGATATACCAGATTTTGTTGCCATCTCAAAACCCATTTTTTTAATGTCATCTAAAAAAGCAACAGTGGTTGGTAAATCAGTATTTTTATAAATATACGAAATAAGGTTATTAAGATCTTTTTTTCCTATTGTCTTATTTATTAGTGAAAATGGCACTACTTTTGGTACAATTTCACTAAATAAAACCCTGCCTACTGTAGTATTAATAACTGTATTTTCAACTCTATATTTTATTTTAGCATTTAAATCTACCACACCATTTTCATAAGCCAGTCTTACACTCCAGGCATTTGCAAATATTGCTGACTCGCCCTTGGCGTTTTCTCTTGCTTTTGTCATATAGTAAATCCCTAAAACCATATCTTGTGATGGTACAGCTATTGGATTACCATGAGCAGGAGAAATAATATTATGAGAAGATAACATTATCACCTTTGATTCCAATTGTGCTTCAACGCTAATTGGAACATGCACAGCCATCTGATCTCCATCAAAATCCGCGTTAAAAGCAGCGCATACCAAAGGATGGAGTCTTATTGCCTTTTCATCAGTTAATACTGGATAAAATGATTGTATGGAAATTCTGTGTAATGTGGGTGCTCTATTTAGCATAACAGGGTATTCTTTTACAATATCTTCCAGCAAATCCCACACTATAGGTTCTTTATCTTCTACAATCTTTTTAGCATTTTTCACAGTTAATGCGTGACCTTCTTCTATTAGTTTATTATAAATAAATGGTTTAAATAGCTCATAGGCCATAATTTTTGGCAAACCGCATTGATCAATTCTTAGGTCCGGACCTGCTACAATTACAGACCTTCCAGAATAATCAACCCTTTTACCCAGAAGATTTCTTCTAAATCGTCCTTCTTTGCCTTTTATAGTATCACTAAGTGATTTAAGTGGTCTGTTGTTTGATGCCC
>NZ_JAGDWY010000022.1:7324-8413 GCF_023256235.1 Desulfurella sp. | reverse complement strand
CTTCCTTCTGCCATTGTCAATTAAAGCATCCACAGCTTCTTGAAGCATTCTCATTTCGTTTCTTACAATTATTGAAGGTGCACCAAGTTCCAATAATCTCTTTAACCTATTATTTCTATTTATAATTCTTCTGTATAAATCATTTAAGTCCGATGACGCAAATCTACCCCCTTCTAAAGAAACAAGCGGTCTTAAATCTGGAGGCAATACTGGTAGTACTTTTAATACCATCCACTCAGGTTTATTTTGACTCCTCTTAAATTTTTCAATGAGTTTCATCCGCTTCATTATCTTTTTCTTTTTTAAATCAGAAGTAGTTGCATCATATTCTTCTTTTAGTTCATCTAAAACTTTATCTAGATCCAGGTTTTTTAGTAAAGTATAGATAGCTTGAGCCCCTATATCAGCATTTACTCTTATACCGTACGTTTCTATTGCTTCTTTGTAAGCTGTTTCAGTTAAAACAGTTTTTACTGGAATTTCTTCTACTTCGGAATGGACAACAACATATGCTTCATAGTAAACGATCCTTTCTAAATCTTTTAATTTCATATCAAGTACAATGGAAAGCATGCTTGGAACGCTTTTTAAATACCATATATGAACAACAGGAACTGCAAGCTCAATATGCCCCATTCGTTCTCTTCTAACGCGGGATTCTGTAACCTCAACTCCACACTTTTCACAAACAATACCTTTATATTTAATGCGTTTATACTTACCACATAAACACTCATAGTCCTTCATTGGACCAAAGATTTTTGCGCAAAATAGACCGTCTCTTTCTGGTTTAAAAGTTCTATAGTTAATTGTTTCAGCTTTTTTTACTTCTCCGTAACTCCATTCTCTTATACGTTCAGGGGAAGCTAATTTAATCCTTATGCTATCAAAATCCCTGGATGATTTAGGCTTACTTTTTAAAACGGTAAACATTTTACCCCCTATCTTCTTCTAACATCTTTTAAAAGTTCTATATCCAAACCCAAAGATTGTAGTTCTTTGACGAGTACATTAAATGATTCAGGAATGCCGCCCAATAACACTGGTTTTCCTTTTACTATTGCTTCATACATTTTGCTTCTTCCACTT
>NZ_JAGDWY010000022.1:6706-7314 GCF_023256235.1 Desulfurella sp. | reverse complement strand
CTTACATCGTCGGATTTTACTGTCAGCATTTCCTGAAGAGTATATGCAGCACCATAACCTTCCAAGGCCCATACTTCCATCTCTCCAAATCTTTGTCCGCCAAAATGTGCTTTGCCACCAAGAGGCTGTTGTGTTACAAGCGAATATGGGCCCACGCTTCTTGCATGAACTTTATCATCTACTAAATGGTGTAGTTTTAATATATACATAACACCAACAGTAACAGGTTCTATAAATTTTTCGCCAGTTAAGCCGTCATAGAGTGTTGATTTAAATGTATCAATGCTTAAAAGCTTTTTATAATAATCAAAATCTTTTTCTTTTGGACCTTCAAATACAGGAGCTGCAAAATACACACCGTTTTGCCATTCTTTAGCATAAATATCAAGCATATCATCACTTAAGCTATCAATGAATTTATCCGCATTGCCAAGAAATATTTGTTTTAAGTATTGTCTTAGAACATCCTTTTTTTCTTCTTTTATAAGTTCATCAATTTTCTTACCCAAACCTTTTGATATCCAGCCCAAATGAGTCTCAAGAATTTGACCTAAATTCATTCTTGAGGGTACACCCAATGGGTTTAACACCATATCAACTGGCCTACC
>NZ_JAGDWY010000022.1:0-6696 GCF_023256235.1 Desulfurella sp. | reverse complement strand
TAAGATGGTTTCGTAAATCTGTCCCAGGTTCATACGTGAAGGTACCCCTAACGGATTCAACACAATATCAACCGGTGTTCCATCTTCCATGAAAGGCATATCACATACAGGCAATATTCGCGAAACCACACCTTTATTACCGTGTCTTCCACTCATTTTATCGCCAACGGATAATTTTCTTTTTGTTGCAATAAAAACTTTTACACTCATTATTACGCTGGGGGGAAGCTCGTCTTCTTTGTCAATTTCTTTTACTTTCTTAGCATATTCATCTTTTAAAGCTTTAGATATCTTCTTATAATGTTTCTCTATTTCTTTTGCTTTCAATTTGTTTTTTGGAGAAAGTAACTCTTTAATTTGATTTTCATCTAAAGCATCAAGTGCACATTTATCCAGTTTGCTGCCTTTCTTGTAAACAATGTCCTGTAAAGATAAATCTTTTTCTAATGTTTCTTCTTCCAGTAATTTTTTGTATGATTCTAATTTTAAGTTTTCTAAAAGGTGCAGTTGAGTTTTTAGTTCTTCATTTATCTTTTTTATATCCTCTTTTTGTATATACTCTTCCCGTGCTAGTTTTTCGGTGCCTTTTCGCCTAAAAATTCTAACATCAATCACAGTACCTTCTGTATCTGATGGAACCCTAAGGGACGAATCTGACACATTAGAGGCTTTTTCACCAAAAATTGCCCTTAAAAGCCTCTCTTCTGGAGAATAGTGTGTTTCTGCTTTTGGCGTAACTTTTCCAACCAGTATATCTCCGGGTTTTACATAAGCACCAATTCTTACTATGCCATTTTTATCTAAATTTTTAATTAATTCAGCAGAAGCGCTTGGGATATCTGCAGTTATTTCTTCTGGTCCAAGTTTCGTGTCACGTGCATACACCTCAAACTCTTTTATATGTATGGATGTGAATAAATCTTCTTCGACAACACGTCTTGAAATTGTTATACCATCTTCATAGTTATATCCACGCCATGGTACAAAAGCTACAACCATATTCCTTCCAAGTGCAAGCTCCCCTTTGTCCATGGTGGGACCATCTGCAATAACCTGACCTTTTTTAACATAATCACCAATTTTTACAATTGGTTTTTGCGAAAAGCATGTATCCTGGTTTGATCTTACAAAATTATTTAAATCATATTTATCTATTTCATAAGCTCCTTCTTGTGATTGCACTGCTATATAAATTTTGTTGCTTTCTATTCTTATAACTTTACCATCTCTTTTAGCAAGTACGGCATGCCTTGAATATATTCCTACCTCTTTTTCCATTCCTGTACCCACAAGCGGAGCTTCAGGGGCAATAAGTGGTACAGCTTGACGTTGCATATTCGAACCCATAAGTGCTCTATTTGCATCATCATGTTCCAAAAATGGTATCAAACTCGCCGCAACGGAAACAATTTGTCTTGGAGATACATCCATCAAGTTAACATCCATTTTGTGAGCCATAATAAATTCACCGTTTTTCATTGATGGTACATACTCTTGGGCAAATGTGCCATCCGGATTTAGATCAACGCTTGCTTGAGCTATTATATGGTCTTTTTCTTTGCCTGCTGTCATGTAAACAATTTTGTCTGTAACCTTACCATTCTCTACTATTCTATAAGGCGTTTCAATAAATCCAAACTCGTTTACTTTAGCGTATATTGAAAATGAAACAATCAGACCGATATTTGGTCCTTCTGGTGTCTCGATAGGACAAAGCCTTCCGTAATGAGATGGGTGAACATCACGGACTTCAAAACCTGCTCTTTCACGTGTTAAACCACCTGGTCCTAAAGCTGATAACCTTCTTTTATGAGAAATCTCAGATAATATATTTGTTTGGTCTAAAAATTGTGATAACTGACCAGTTGCAAAAAAATCTTTAACGGCAGTTGCAACTGGTTTTGTATTAATGACATCATAAGGGGTTAAATCTTCCGTTTCTTTTGGCATCAAAAGTCTATCTTTTATCAATCTTTGCATTCTATACAAGCCTTTTCTGATCTCAGAATATAAAAGCTCACCTACCAAATGGACTCTTCTATTTGAAAGGCTATCCATATCATCCGCTGAAACTTTACCATTTTTAAACAATATTATATGATTAATTATCCCAAAAAAATCATCAACCGTTAATACTCTAATATCTTTTGGGATATCTATATTTAGTGTTTCATTAATCTTAGCCCTACCTTCTATTGACAAATCATACTTTAAAGGATCAAAAAACAAACCAGCAAAAAATTTATTAGCTTCTTCAACAGAAGAATGCTCGCCAGGTCTTAAAGATTTATGAAGGTAAATTTTTGCAATATCTTCAATAGGTAAATCTTCTTTTAGTCCGATTCTCCTTTTTTGCAAAACTTCATGGTCTGCTTTAAGCGTATTAATAATCATGTAATCATCATATTCACTATATAAAAGCTTAAAGTTAAAGTTTCCCATCAATTTTAGTTCTTGCAAAATCTTTGAATCTATTAAAGAAAGCCCTTCTATTACAGAGCCATTATTGTCAATTTTTTCAGCTATATATTTATCTAAAAGTTCATTTTCATCAATTGCAATTTCATTTATATTTAAATCTATTAAACGTGAAATAACTTTAGATGTAAGTTTTTTCTGCTTTTGAACGATAACTTCGCTTTCTACCATAATATCTTCTTTAACTTTAAAGCCCTGTAAATTTTTATCAGGCTTTGCGTAAAAATTGCCATCTTTTACATGTATATCTATTAATTTGTAAATTCTATTTAAAATATCTAAATCGTTAAAACCAAGAGCTTTTAGTATAACAGTCGCTGGAAATTTCTTTTTTCTATCTATTCTTATATGCAGAAGATTCTTGTTGTCAGTTTCAAATTCAACCCAGCTGCCTTTTTCAGGTATTATTTGAGCATAATAATTGTTTTCTTTTTGTTGAGTCAAATTTTTAAAGATAACACCTGGGGATCTGTGTAATTGATTTACAATAACTCTCTCTACGCCATTTATAATAAAACTTCCTGATTCACTCATCAAAGGAAATTCACATACATAAATTTCCTGCTCTTTTATATCTCTAACACCGATTTTATTCCCAGAAGCATCTGTATCCCAGAGTGTTAGCTTAACCTTGAGCATTAAAGAAGCACCGTACGTTATGCCTTTAAGTTTACAAATCATTGGGTTATATTTAGATTCTCGTAGGTAATAATCAACATATTCCAATTTGATCTTACCATGAACATCTTCTATAGGAAAAATTTCTTTAAAAGCATTTTCTAATGTTTTTTCGAAATCACTTCCCTTTTGTAAGAATCTGTTGTATGATTCTATAGCCATGTTTAAAATATCTGGCACAGATAATACTTCTTGAGTCTGAGCAAAATTAACTCTTAACCTATAATCTAAGCAAAGAGGCTGTACCATAATTCACCTCATCAATATTTTTTAATATTTATTGTTGGTATAATAAACAAAAAAAAGAAGAGACCCAATAGCCTCTTCTTTTGAAAAAAACGTATGTTAATTGATTTCTACCACTGCGCCAGCTTCTTCTAATTTTGCCTTAATACTTTCTGCTTCTTCCTTACTTACATTTTCTTTAACTTTACTTGGAGCACCATCTACTAGATCTTTTGCTTCCTTTAAGCCTAACTGTGTTAGCTCTCTAATGACTTTTATAACCTGGATTTTTTTATCTCCAGCAGATTTTAGAATAACATTAAATTCTGTTTTTTCTTCGGCTTTTTCTTCACTAGCTGCAGCAGGCTGAGCACTGGCAACTGCAACCTGTGGAGCTGCTGCACTTACGCCAAATTTTTCCTCTAATTCTTTTACAAATTCAGAAAGTTCCAATACAGTCATGTTTTCTATGAATTTTATAACGTCTTGTCTTGTAATATCAGCCATTATTACTCCTCCATTTAATCAATTTGATTTTTGTTCTTTTATAGCATTTAATGCGTATAAAGGTTTTCTTAAAATACCTGCTAGCGCACTTACCAGTCCTCTTGCTGGAGCATTTAATACACCAAGCAGCATAGCAAGCAATACTTCCCTTGATGGTAATTTTGAGATAGCTTCAATCTGATCATGATTAAATACATTGCCATACATCACAGCAGACTTTAGCTGTAATTTTTCAATGTTTTTTTCTGCTTTTAAAAGCAGTTTTGAAAGTGCTATAGGATCTTTGTAACTAACAGCAAATGCATTGGGACCTTCAAGCAAACTCAATATATTGGACCATTTTGTACCTTGAGTTGCTTTTGCTACAAGCGTGTTTTTAATAACATTGAAAGAATCGCCCAATTCTTTTACTTGTTCTCTAACTGACTCGAGTGTTTTAACGTCAACGCCTGAATAATCCACCAAAAACACAGCTTGAGCATTTTCGAGATTTTTACGAATAGTTTCAACAATCTCGATTTTCTTTTCTTTTTTCAAAACTTCCCTCCTTTAAAGACGGGCCAAGTCTCAAGTAGGCAATTTTAAAGCATAAGCTACCCACTATCTTTGACCTCTTAATTTATTTAAATCGCTTGTAGCTTGACTTTAACACTTGGAGAATGTGTAGTTGATAAATAAAATGACTTTATATATTTGCCTTTAGCAGCTGATGGTTTTGCTTTTAAAATTGTATCATAGATTGTTTTTATATTCTCAAGTAAATCTGTTTGGTCAAAAGACTTTTTCCCTGCTATTAAGTGAACATTGCCAGTTTTATCGCTTCTAAATTCTACTTCACCAGCTTTAAATCTTTTAACTGCAGCTGCTACATCAAATGTTACTGTGCCAACTTTTGGATTTGGCATCAATCCCCTTGGTCCTAAAATTTTCCCAATTTTACCAACTGCTCCCATCATGTCAGGTGTTGCAATAGCTTTATCAAAATCCATCCAACCTAATTGAATCTTTTCTATTAAATCATCTGAGCCAACGTAATCAGCACCAGCCTCTTGAGCTTCTTTGATTTTTTCACCTTTAGCAAAAACTAAAACTTTAACTGTTTTGCCTGTTCCTTTTGGTAACAATACAGTACCCCTTAATTGTTGCTCTGCATGTCTTGGATCTATTCCTAAATTTGTATGCACTTCAACTGTTTCATCATAATTTGCATACGCTATATCTTTTAGTATACTTATAGCATTTTCTAAATCATATTCTTTAGTTAAGTCGTATTTTTCTAGTGCCTGTCTGTATTTTTTACCATGCTTTGCCATTTTTAACCTCTCTTCTATTTAAAAATCTTGCACTTCAACGCCCATATTTACAGCAGTTCCAGCAATTATTTTCATTGCTTTGTGTAAATCTTTTGTGTTTAAATCGGGCATTTTTATTTTTGCAATCTCTTCTAATTTTTCTTTGCTCAACTTTCCTACCTTTACTTTTAATGAACTACTTGAACCTTTTTGTATACCTAAAGCCTTTTTGATTAAAACACTTGCCGGAGGTGTTTTTAATATAAAATCAAAACTTCTATCTTTATAAACATTTATTAATACAGGAATTATTGTATCACCTTTGTCTGCTGTCGCATCATTAAATTTTTTAACAAAATCCATTATATTAAGCCCATGCTGTCCAAGTGCCGGACCAACAGGTGGAGCAGGTGTTGCTTTGCCAGCTGGCAATTGTAATTTTACCTGAGTAACTAACTCTTTTTTTGCCATACTAATCTCCTTTTATGCTTTCTCAACTTCATTGTAATCTAATTCAACAGGTGTAGGTCTTCCAAAAATACTAATTAATATCTTAAGCCTACCTTTCGTGATGTCTACTTCTTCAATTGTGCCAACAAAATTTGAAAATGGTCCTTCTATAACTCTAACTTTTTCACCATGTTCAAATGAAATAGATAGACGTGGCGCTTCTTTTGCTTGATTAATTTTATCAACAACCTTTTTTACTTCGTTTTCATCTATTGGTATTGGTTCATTTTTAGAACCAACAAAACCAGTTACAAGCGGTAACCTTTTTAATGTATTGTAAAGACTAACATTCATCTTAGATTTTATAAAAACATAACTAGGATACATGCATTTTTTTACAACTTCCTTTTTACCTTTTCTTACTTCTATAACTTCTTCTTGAGGAACTAAAATTTCTGCTATGTCATTTTCCAAGCCCGCTTCTTTTGCTTTGCTTAGTATCATATTTTTTACTTTCTCTTCTTGACCTACCTGCGTATGTATAGCGTACCATTTAAAATCTTGATCTTCGAGCATTTACCACCAAACTATTTAAATAATTTTTCTAAGCCATATGAAAATATAAAATCTAATAACCCAAGTAATACGGACACAACAAAAGAGAAAACTATAACAGCAATAGTAGCCGTTACAATCTCCCTTTTCTTTGGCCATACAACCTTTTTTATTTCAGCTTTAACTTCCTCTAAAAAAATCTTTACCTTTTCAAACATAAAATATTTGGCAGGCCAGGAGGGACTCGAACCCCCAACATGCGGTTTTGGAGACCGCCGCTCTACCAATTGGAGCTACTGGCCTATTTTACCTCTTTGTGTATAGTATGTGTATTGCAATGAGGGCAATACTTCCTCAATTCCAACTTATCCTTTGATTTCTTTTTGTCCCGTGTGCTTGTATAGTTTTTATTTTTGCATTGACTGCAAGCAAGATAAACTATTTCTCTCATTTTTGCCTCACTTAATAATCTCAGTAACTACACCAGCACCAACAGTTTTGCCACCTTCTC
>NZ_JAGDWY010000021.1 GCF_023256235.1 Desulfurella sp. | reverse complement strand
CTGAGGTAGCATCCATGATTGGTAAGAAAAATGTTGTTATCGTAGATGCAAGAGATTATAAATCCTATCTCGAATCACATGTAAAAGGTGCAATAAGCTTACCTTCTACAGGTGATTTATTTGCAATGAGGTTTCCAGGTGTTAAAGCAAGAAGTATAGCTTCAAATACTCAAATCGAAAAAGCGTTATCAAGATTGGGAATTAAACCAGATGATACAGTCATAGTTTATGCAGGTGGCAAAAAGGCAGCATTTTTCTTAACTAATGCAACAAGAGTTATGCTTGCGCTTTATTGGGCAGGTATAAAAAATGTGTATTATATGAATGGTGGTTATCAAAAGTGGGTTGATGAAAAAAGACCAATTCAAAAAACAGTAACTAAGCTACCTCCGACACATTTTGTAATTGAACACAATAATACAAATGCTTATTGTTTTAGTAATTTTGTAATATGGGGTGTAAATAACTTGAATAAAATTCAGATTGTAGATGCAAGACCACTTGATCAATATACTGGAGCACTAATTAGCGATAAAAGGCTTGCAAAACATGGTCATATCAAAGGTGCTATTGATTTGCCAGCAAGTAATTATATGGAAAAAGTCGATAATTATTATATTTTAAAACCTAAAACACAAATTGAAGAGGTGTTCAAAAAAGATGGTATAAATTTAAACAAACCCATTATATCTTATTGTAATACAGCTAGATTGGGTAGTGGTTTATGGTTTGTAGCAAATGCCCTCTTTAATGATAAACTTGTTTGGGTTTATAATGGCTCTATGGTAAGTGCTTCAAGGAATCCCGAAATTCCAATTGTTAAAGGCAACAAACCCCTGTAAAAATAAACCGGCATTACTTTAAAATTAATGCCGGTTTTATGTTTTTATTTTTAAATAAAAGGTACTTGCAATAAGAATAATTGCACACAATGTAACCCATAGGATAGAAAAACCAAATTTGCTTATGATAAAAGATGAAAACAAAGGACTCAATATACCACTTGTTTGCCAGAACATATTTGAAAAACCTGATACAGCACCAGCATCTTGTTTGCCTATGCGCATTAGTAAATCGTTATTTACAGGTGTTATTATAAATCGTGCAAAACCCATTCCAAAAGCTATTAAAAATAAAATAAATTCTATTTTTATAATAGCAAGAAACAATGTAAGCAGAGCATAAGAAAAAAAAGACAAAAAAATTGTGCGACTAATGCCAAATTTTTTTATAATAAAGCCTGAAACCGGCGATGAAAAAAAACCTGCTATAGCCATACTTGAAAACATAATGCCAGCCGTTACCTTATTAATGCCTATATCTAAAAAGTATTTATAAGCATAAAGCGTAATGCTCCAGTATGAAGCAAAAAATAACAACCCGCCAAAAGAAATTAGTAAAACATTTTTGTTTTTTATTATTTTCAAATTCATTTTGCTTGAAGTTTTATAGCTTTTAAGACCAAAAGATAAAATACCAACTATAGCGCATAGGATTGCAGAAGAATAATAACCAAAACGCCATCCTAACGTGACTGATAAAACGGGCAATACTATTCCTGATAAAACAATAGCTAATGGCCATGCTATGCTGTAATAGCCCATAAAAACTGATCTATTGTCTTTGTAATAGTATTCAATAATTTTTAGTGATGCTGGATAAATCCAACCTGCACAAAAGCCCATTAACAGGCTAAGTACATACTCTTGATAAATATTTGTTGCTACACCAGAAAAAAAAGTTATTATTGATAATAAAATTAAAGATAAAGAAATAATTTTGCCGCAATCAAATCTGTCTGATACAAAACCAGCAGGTATTTGGACAGCTACATATCCAAAAAAATACAGTGCGAAAATATGACCATCCTGGGTTATTGTAGGTTTTAATGGCATATATACGGACAGGATGCTCCACATTAATCTTGTATAATAGCTTAAAAAAAATGCACCACTTGAAATTACAAGAGGAAAAAGATTATGAGATTGATTTTTAAACAATGATTTGCCTCTTTGCGAAAATTCATTATTAATCTTCAAATAAATAATTTTTTCATTATGTTTATATTAATATTTTTTATTTAAAAGTCAATTGTAGTTTTACAGAGCTTTTTATAGAAAATTTTATGCTTGACTTTTTGAAAAATAAATGTTAAAAGGAATACAAATAGTCGAAGCTTTGCTATTTGCAAAGCGCGGGGGACCCAATTTAAATGGGGCGAATTCCTTATTTATGAGGATAGAGCACTCATAAGCTCGAGCCCGTCAGCTAACCTCGTAGACTTTTATGGGGTGATTTATGTTTATTTTTAAAAACCTTCGAAAAGAAGGTTATTTATATACGCCTTTTAAATTTGCATTACTTTAATATTAGTATATATATTTGAAATTTTCAAAAGGAGGAATTATGCACATTAGTGACATTGTACAGTTTTTAGTTTTTATTGTGCTTTTAAGCTTTCTGGTAAAACCATTAGGCTCTTACATGGCAAATGTATTCAATGGAGAAAAAACTGTATTATCGGTAGTTTTTAGACCAATTGAGATTTTCATTTATAAAATTGCCAATATTGACGAAACCTACGAGATGAATTGGAAAGAATTTGCAATTTCTATGTTGATTTTCAACGCTATAGGTTTTGTAGTTCTATTTTTAATTTTAGTTTTACAACAATTTTTACCTTTAAATCCCCAACATTTTAAAGGATTTAATCTGGATTTAGCATTTAATACAGCTGTTAGTTTTATAACAAATACAAACTGGCAGGCCTATTCTGGAGAAAATACAGCAAGCTACTTTAGTCAAATGCTGGGTCTTGCAGTGCAAAATTTTCTTTCAGCTGTTACTGGCATAGTTGTTTTGCTGGCTTTGATAAGAGGTTTTGCAAGAAAACAAACGACAAATCTTGGCAATTTCTGGGTAGACTCAGTAAGGACAACTCTTTATATTTTACTGCCTTTATCAGTAGTAGCTGCTATTATTTTAATGAGTCAGGGTGTTATACAAAACTTTAGTAGCTATAAAACAGTCCATTTGTTAGAACCCTACATTAATGCAGGCAAAGTCATAAGCGACCAGGTATTGCCAATGGGTCCAGTTGCATCGCAAGAAGCTATTAAACTACTTGGAACAAATGGAGGCGGTTTTTTTGGTGCAAATTCTGCACATCCTTTTGAAAACCCAAACGGTTTCACAAATTTTTTTGAAGCTTTTTTAATTATTTTAATACCTGCTGCTTTAACATACACTTTTGGGTCTATGATAAAAAATAAAAAGCAAGGTTGGGCAATTTACCTTGTTATGTTAGCAATGTTTGTTGTTTTTTTGGGTATAGAATACACTTCTTCTTTAGGAAATGATCCCCTAATATCACGTCTTGGTGTTGCAGGCCACTATATTGAAGGTCAAGAAGTGAGGTTTGGCATAGGAGGCACATCTTTGTTTGCAACTACCACGACAGCTGTAGCATGTGGTGCTGTTGATGCAATGCACGATTCGCTTTTACCTATATCTGGAATGGTACCGACTGTACTTATGCTGTTAAGCGAAGTTGTTTTTGGCGGTGTTGGTTCCGGTCTTTACACTATGATAGCTTTTATCATTATAGCAGTTTTTGTGGCTGGTTTGATGATTGGGCGCACTCCGGAGTTTCTAGGTAAAAAGATAGAAGTAAAAGAAATGTGGATGGCAATAATTACTGCACTAACATCTGGTATATTGGTACTTATTTTTACAACTATTGCTTTTATTACAAAAGCCGGTGTAAGCTCAATCCTAAACCCTGGTCCACATGGTTTAAGTGAGATACTATACGCTTTTGCATCTACTGCAAACAACAATGGAAGCGCTTTTGCAGGATTAAATGCAGATACGTATTTTTATAATATCACAACAGCAATTGCTATGCTTATTGGCAGGTACATACCAGCAGTTGCAATTATATATATGAGTGGTACTCTGGCACAGAAGAAATATACTCCGCCAAGCGTTGGCACACTTCCTACAGATAAAGTGCCTTTTATGGTATGGCTTATTCTTGTAATATTGATCGTGGGCGCTTTGACTTTTTTTTCAGCTTTGGCATTAGGTCCATTTTTGGAAAATATTTTAATGTTAAGAGGTGCATAATATGGAACAAAAGAAAACTACATCAATATACAACCCAGAATTAATAAAAACTGCACTGATAAATGCTTTAAAAAAATTAAACCCTATGGAGTTAAAATCCAACCTTGTAATGCTGGCTGTAGAAATTGGCAGTATTTTAACAACAATAGAATTTATACTGGAAATTTCAGGTTTAAAAAGTGGACCCTACTGGTTTACAGGTTGGGTTTCTTTGTGGTTGTGGTTTACGGTTATTTTTTCAAATTTTGCAGAAAGCCTTTCAGAAAGTAGGGGTAAAGCGCGCGCAGAGTCTTTGAAAAAAACCAAAACCCAGATTACAGCTCATAAACTTAAAGAGGCAAAATTTGATAGTGAATACACAGATATACCTTCTACCCAGCTAAAAAAAGATGATTTAGTACTGGTAAAAGAAAATGAGCTAATACCAAGTGATGGTGAAATAGTAGCTGGTGCAGCACTTGTTAATGAGTCTGCTGTAACTGGTGAATCTGCACCGGTTATAAGGGAAGCAGGTGGAGATAGAAGTGCAGTAACAGGCGGTACAAAAGTAGTGGCAAATTCAATTATAGTAAAGATAACTACCAACCCCGGCGAGACATTTTTGGATAGAATGATTACAATGGTAGAAGGGGCAAAACGCAGAAAAACCCCAAATGAAATTGCGCTTGAAGTATTACTTGTATCATTGACCGTTGTATTTTTACTTGTTGTTATTAACCTCAGAGCTTTGTCGACATATGCCGTTAATTCTTCAGGACATGGAGAACCTGTTTCATTTGTGGTGTTGATTGCATTATTTGTATGTCTTGCGCCAACAACAATTGCAGCTCTTTTGCCTGCAATTGGTATTGCTGGTATGGATAGGTTATTTAGAAAAAATGTAGTGGCATTATCTGGTAAAGCTGTTGAAGCTGCTGGAGATGTAAATGTGCTTTTGTTAGACAAAACTGGGACAATTACACTTGGCAACAGACAAGCAGCAGAATTTATACCTGTTGGCAACCACACAGAAGAAGAATGCGCCAAAATATCGCTTTATGCTTCTATCGGTGATGAAACACCGGAAGGCAGAAGCATAGTTGTATTGGCAAAAAGAAAATATAATTTAAGAGCACAGTCGCTTTCACAAGAAACAAAAATCATACCATTCAGTGCAAGTACAAAAATGAGTGGTGTAGATATTGAAAATCACAAGTATAGAAAAGGTGCTTATGAATCAATAAAAGCTTATATACTGGAAAATGGGGGTACAATTCCTGACAATCTGGAATCTATTGTCGAAAAAGTATCAAAGCAGGGTGCTACGCCTCTAGTTGTTACTTTAGATAATGATATAGTAGGCGTTGTAAATTTAAAAGATATTCTAAAAAAAGGTATTAAAGAACGATTTGCCCAGCTTAGAAAAATGGGTATAAAAACCGTTATGATAACTGGTGATAATCCACTTACGGCAGCTACAATTGCAGCAGAAGCTGGTGTTGATGATTTTTTAGCTGAAGCAAAGCCAGAAGATAAATTAAGGCTTGTTAGAGAGTATCAATCTCAGGGTTTGATGGTTGCGATGACTGGTGATGGCACAAACGATGCTCCTGCTTTGGCCCAGGCTGATGTTGCTGTTGCAATGAATACAGGTACGCAAGCAGCACGTGAAGCTGCAAATGTTATTGATTTAGATTCGAACCCTACAAAACTATTAGACATAGTTGATATAGGAAAACATATCTTAATGACAAGAGGAGCTTTAACTACATTCAGTATTTCAAATGATATAGCTAAGTATTTTGTAATTATACCAGCTGCTGTAGTTGCAATATACCCACAGCTTAATGTGTTGAATATTTTGCATTTGGCTAATCCATATTTGGCAATTTTGTCTGCTGTTATATTTAATGCCATTATAATTCCTTTACTTACACCACTTGCATTAAAAGGTGTTTGGTATAAACCTATGCCAGCAGAAAAACTACTGATATATAATCTGCTTATATATGGGGGTGGTGGCTTAGTATTACCGTTTTTAGCTATAAAATTGATTTATGTAATTCTAAGCATAATACATTGAGGTGTATGATATGAAAAATTTAAAAAGTGGCCTTATAGTCTTTGCATTTTTATTTATAATAACCGGTGTTGTATATCCTTTAATCGTTACAGGCATTGGTCAGCTTGTATTTAAAAGCCAGGCTAACGGAAGCCTTATATATATTGAAAATAAACCTGTAGGCTCAAAACTTATAGGTCAACCATTTCAAAACCCAGGTTTTTTCTGGTCAAGACCATCTTCAACTGATGATTTTCCATACAATGCTTTGAGTAGTGGTGGATCAAATCTGGGTCCAACAAACCAGATACTTGTTAAACGTGTTGAAAAAAGAATAGCTTATTTAAGAAAAAATGATTTTAAAGGGCAGGTGCCATCATGTTTGGTACTGGGCTCTGGGAGTGGGTTGGACCCCGATATTACACCTCAGGCTGCTTATTCTCAAATTCCTAGAATATCTATGTATACTCACATACCGCAGAATGTTTTAAAATCATTAGTTTCAAAACATATCAAAAAAAGGCAATTGGGTTTTTTGGGTCATGATAGGGTTAATGTTTTAGAACTGAATTTAGCATTAATAAAAATGGAAAAAGACTATGCAGGAAAATGATATAAAAAGACCATCTCCAGAAGAATTATTAGAAGTTGCAAAGCAACAGGAAGCATCTGAGCAAAAAAAAGGAAAGCTTACTATATATTTAGGGTATGCGCCAGGCGTTGGTAAAACATACACAATGCTTTCAGATGCTCATTTAAGAAAAAAAGAAGGTATAGATGTTGTAGTAGGATATGCAGAAACGCATGGAAGGGTTGAAACTGAAAAGCTTCTTGAAGGTCTTGAGGTTATAGAGCCTTTAATTGTTGATTACAAAGGTCTTAAACTAAAAGAAGTCAATTTTGAAAAAATTATACAGCGCAAGCCACAATTAGTAATAATTGATGAGCTTGCGCATACAAACCCACCTGATTTTAAAAATGTAAAACGCTATCAGGATGTAGAAGAAATTCTAAATGCCGGTATAGATGTATATACTGCTCTAAATGTTCAACATATAGAAAGTCTAAATGATTTGGTTTATCAAATAACAAATATAGCCATCAAAGAAACTGTGCCAGATAAATTTATAGAGCAAGCTAGCGAGATAAAGCTTGTGGATTTAACACCGGAAGAACTATTAAAAAGGCTTCACGAAGGCAAAGTTTATGTAAGGGATATGGCTCAAGCAGCTATTGGAAAATATTTTAGATCAGGCAACTTGCTTGCATTAAGGCAAATTGCTTTAAGGATTGTGGCAGACAGTGTTGACGGGAAAATGCGCTCATATATGAAACAACATGCTATAGCAGGACCATGGGCTATAAAGGAAAAAGTGCTTGTAGGTGTATTTGCAAGCCCTTATGCAGAGCAGCTTGTTAGGGCGACATATAGATTTGCAACAGAAATAGATGCTCAATGGATAGCAGTTCACGTAGAAACGCAAAAAAATCAAAACTTTACAGATCAAGAAAAGGCATGGTTAAATAAGGCTTTTGATTTAGTAAGAAGTTTGGGTGGTCAGATTGTTTGGATTAAAGGAGATGACATAACAACAGAAATAGTAAATTATGCCAAATCTCAAAATGTTACAAAAATTGTTATAGGAAAACCACGCAAATTTAGTATGTTTTCACCAACTATACCAGAAAAATTGATTATGCAAACTGAATTTATTGATGTATATTTGATTGCTCCAAAAGATAAAAAACCTCAAGAATTTTTAAAAAAGAAAAAGTATAACATTAAAAACATAAAAGACTATTTATATTCTACTATAAACATAGGTGCTGTTACACTGCTAAGTTTGATTTTAAAAAATCACTTAAATCACTCAAGTTTGATGTCTATATTTTTAGCTGCTTTGGTGTTAAATGCTTTAATTTTCGAAATACCTGCCGTGATTGTTTCAATAGTTATTAGTGTTTTAGTATTTGATTTTTTTTTCATACCGCCACAATATACATTTTACATTTCAAATTTTAATTATTTGATTTCGTTTTTGGTTTATGTTGTTGTAATAGTTTTTATTTCTATACTTGCAACCAAGCTTAAAACTAAGGTGAATCTTTTAAAAGAAAGCCAGCTTAGAGAATTGAGTTTATATGAGTTAAGCAATAATCTTGTTATGGCAAGCACAAAAGAACAGGTTTTATCCATTTTAATAAATCACATAAAAAAATTATTTAATGTTGAAGCCGCTATATTTATTGCTGATGAAAACAATAAATTAAAGGTTGGAGCAAAAACTAAAGATTTTGAAATTAACTCAGAAACTTTAGGTATAGCTAACTGGTCATTTATAAACAAAAAAAATGCTGGTTTTGGAACAGATACGATTTCAAATGCCACTGCACTTTATATACCAATGATTACAACAAATGGTATTTTTGGTGTAATTGCTATAAATTTAAAACAATTAAACAAACCCGTAACAATAGACCAGACAGTTGCAATAGATGCAATAGCCCATCTTGGAGCAATTGCACTCGAAAGACTCAAGCTTATGCGATGTAGCTAATTTTATTTTAAAAAAACCATATTTTGCTAATTTAACAATTCAACTTGCCAGTTTTCGTTTACCCAAAGACCAATAATTTCTACATCGTTAAACCAGGTTTTTATTAAATTTATGCTATTTTTTATCTGGTTAATCTGAGTTTGCTTATCCGATGGGTTTCCAGCACAATCATAGTGCCCAACTACAGCGACTACTTTTGAGCCATGTTTTTCAACCGACACTACAAGCCTTGATTTTATTGAATCTACCAGACATTTGTCAGAATTATCGCTCAATATTTTTATTGGTCCAGGTTCTGTTATCATATCGACATACTTTGCGTTATAATTTTGTTTCATCCAATTTATCCCGACTTCATCACTTTTCCACCCAAAACCCATTCTCTACAGGGTTTTTGTTTT
>NZ_JAGDWY010000020.1 GCF_023256235.1 Desulfurella sp. | reverse complement strand
TTTCCTTCATCGCCCCACTGAGAACCCAAAACTAATGTGTTCATTTCAAATCTCCAAATTATTTCTTTTATATATTCTCCACAGCAAGCCCAACTCTTACACCACCAAAGTGTTTGCCTTCTATAAATACAGGAACACCAATATCGCTTATAACTTCACCAGTGTCTCTTGGGTAGGTTTGTATAATCAGGCTATCTGTGTTTCTTGCTACATTTAAGCCAACTGTATCGTTGAATATTCTCATTGAGCGGTTACCTACAAGGTCTTTCTCGTAGTTGCCAGTTAGTGGTTTATCGTAGATTGAGTTGTGTGCTGCTATATAGCCATTGTTGTCTGTAAGTAATACATATCTAAAGTTTTGGTTCATATTCAAGTATTTATCTTCTATGGGCTGGATGTATTGTTTAAAAAAGTCTGTAAATCTTGTGCGGTATTTTTGCGGATTGGTGTTTGGCACTGGCACATAGTTTCTATCCCATATGTCACTGGATGAAATTATGCCTTTTTTGATTGCATTTTCTATTGTATCTGTCATTTCTTTAGCGCATTTGTTTGCAAGATCTACAACTTCTTCTAAAGGGTTTCCTACTCTTACTTTCTTTAAAATATTTGTGGACTGTTCTGCAATTTTGCTTAAATCAAGGCTTTTTGAGCTTACATTGTCAAGACTTATAGATATTTCTTTAACAGAACCTGCAAGGTATTCTACTGTTTGGGCTACTTCTTCGATTGAACTTGACTGTTCTTCTGTGGCTGCTGTTATTGTGTTTATCATGTTGTTTGCCTGGTTTATTTTATCTGCAAGGTTATCAAAAGAAACAAGCATTTCTTCTACAGATTTTGTGTTTTGCTCAATAGTATCTCTTATTATTTTATTTCGCTCAACAAGTATGTTGAAATTTTCTGCAACAGAATTAATTGTGTTTTCTATCTCTTTTGATTGCTTTTGTGTTTGTTCTGCAAGCTTTCTTATCTCATCTGCTACCACTGCAAAGCCTCTGCCATGCTCACCGGCTCGGGCAGCTTCAATGGCAGCATTTAAGGCAAGCAGGTTTGTTTGATTTGATATATCATTTATAACATTTACAATGGATAGTATATCGTCTATTTGAGAATGCAGGTTTTCCATAGATTGTTTATTTTCATTTAATACTTCAATGGAGTTTTGAGAGGCTTTACTTATGTTTTGCGTTGTTTTTATCGTTTGCTCGCTTATAGCGTTTACCTCTTCCATAAACCTTACAAAGTTTTCCATATTGTGAGATATATCGCCTATGGCTTTTGTGGAATCATTCATTGTTTTGTTTATTGCTTCAAGGTTGTCTTTGGTTTCGTTCATATGATGTGTGATGTTTTTTAGCTCAAAGTTAAATTTAGCGTTAAAAACAGAAGTTTTTGTAGCATTTGTTATAAGCTCGCTAAAGATGGATTTGGAAAAACTAACAAGCGTATTTATAAACTTTCCAAGTGAAGCACAAAAGCCTGGCACAGAGTAGTCTTTTGTTAAATCATACCTATCTTGTTTTGTAATTTTACAAAACTCATCGGCTGTTTGTTTTGTTGGTTTTATTATAACAAGATAGTAATACCAGAAGTTTACAATAGCAAAAACTAAGGTTGCGAAAGTAAATGTGTAGATAAAATATTTTTGTACAAAGCTATTCAAAAAGATATAAGCTAAAATACCGCCAATAAAGTAAACCAAAAAAGTTAAAATAGTAAAAATTACTAATTTTTTAAGCATAACTTTACCTCCCTTTGCCATAATAATTAATCAAAGTTATTTTGTCAAATTTGAAGTTTACAAAATTGTAGTTTTATTTTATATTGTGTTTTAGTAAATATTTGGAGGATAATGCATGAAAGGTATAATACTAGCAGGTGGCTCTGGCACAAGGCTTTATCCTGCAACAAGCACAATTTGCAAACAGCTTTTGCCAGTTTATGACAAACCAATGATATATTACCCTTTATCAATTTTGATGCTTGCTGGGATAAGGGATATATTAATAATATCAACACCAAAAGATACACCTAGATTTAGTGAACTATTCAAAGATGGCGCTCATTTAGGTTTAAATATTTCATATGCTGTACAAAAAACACCAAAAGGTTTAGCAGATGCTTTTGTAGTTGGTGAAGCCTTTATTGGAAGCGATAATGTATGTTTGGTTTTAGGCGACAATATCTTTTATGGTCAAGGCTTATCTTATCTATTAAGAAAAGCAAAAACAATTGCAGAAGAAGAACACAATGCGGTAGTGTTTGGCTATTATGTTAAAAACCCACAGGATTACGGCGTGTTTGAGTTTGATGAAAATTTTAATGTATTAAGTATTGAAGAAAAGCCCCAAAAGCCAAAGTCAAATTATGCAGTGGTTGGTTTGTATTTTTATGATAATACTGTAGTTGATATTGCTAAAAACGTAAAGCCTTCTTGGCGGGGTGAGTTAGAAATTACAAGCGTAAACCAGGCTTATCTGGTGCAGTCAAGACTTAAGGCTATAACATTGGGTCGAGGTTTTGCCTGGCTTGATACAGGAACATTTGACAGCTTGCTTGAAGCCAGTCAATTTATACAGACTATAGAAAAACGTCAGGGACTAAAAGTTGGTTGCATAGAAGAGATTGCATATAAAATGGGTTACATTGACAAGGATAAACTTTTAGAATTAGCTCAACCGCTTAAAAAATCAGGTTATGGAAATTACTTAATAAACATATTGCAAGGAGATCGTGGTAATGAATAAAATGTTAATTAGTGGTGGTGCAGGTTTTATCGGTAGCGAATTTGCTCGTCAAGCTTTAAATAAAGGCTACATTATAGCAATTGTAGATAATCTAACATATGCTGGTGATTTAAAACGTATCGATTCTATAAAAAATAGATTAAAATTCTTTAACTGCGATATAAGCGATTTTGAATCTTTAAAAGAAGTATTTATAAACTTTAAACCAGAAATTGTTGTTCATTTTGCAGCAGAAACGCATGTAGATAGAAGCATATTAAATCCGAATATTTTTATTAAAACAAATATAATTGGTACACAAAACATGCTTGAGATATCTAAAGATGCTTTGTTTGTAAACATTTCAACAGATGAAGTGTATGGAGATTTATCGGCTAATGATCCAAGTTTTACAGAAAATTCCTGCCTAAAACCCAGTTCTCCGTATTCAACAAGCAAAGCATCTCAAGATATGCTTGGACGAGCTTATGCTAGAACATATAATTCAAATGTAATAACCATTCGTCCTTCCAATAATTATGGTCCATGGCAATATCCAGAAAAACTAATCCCTGTTGTAATATATAAAGCACTCCAAGATGAGCAAATACCAGTATATGCACAAGGAAAAAATATTAGAGAATGGACTTTTGTAGAAGACTGCGCAAAAGCAATTCTACAATTGATTGAAAAAAAATGCTCAAATGAAATTTTTAATCTTGGAAGTGGTATTGAAAAGGAAAATATTGAGGTTGTAAAATCTATATTGGCTTTGTTAGACAAATCAGAAAGTTTAATAAATTATGTTAAAGATAGGCCAGGTCATGACTTTAGATATTCACTTGATTCAACAAAACTCAAAAAAATAATTGATATAGACTTTACAAGTTTTGAGCAAGGCATAGAAAAAACAGTCAAATGGTATCTGGATAATAAAAATTGGTTATTTGAAAAAGCAAAGGAGTTAAAAAGTTACTGGCAGGCAGTTTACAAATCTAAAAGTTAATTTAAAATGATTTTTTAAAAAGTTATTTGACAATTTTTAAAATATATGTATAATCGTTTTTTGCTTGCTGGCGTAGCTCAATGGTAGAGCAGCTGACTTGTAATCAGCAGGTTGGGGGTTCAAGTCCCTTCGCCAGCTCCATCTAGTGATAATGGAGAGGTTCCCGAGTGGCCAAAGGGAACAGACTGTAAATCTGTCGGCTATTGCCTTCGGAGGTTCGAATCCTCCCCTCTCCACCATTTAACAAAGAATAGGCGGGAATAGCTCAGATGGTAGAGCGCAAGCCTT
>NZ_JAGDWY010000019.1:1189-2889 GCF_023256235.1 Desulfurella sp. | reverse complement strand
TGGGTTAGATTAAGTAACGATTGTTGAGTTTGAATGGAAATCATAGCTTAATCGATACATTTGTAAATTGTTTTGTGTGTTCCATATGGTTATATATACAATTTATATATCTAAATTTCTAAGTCTACGTTTTTTTCGAAAAACTCTGATAGGTGCATTACCTTTATTTTTAATCCTTTTTTAACGATTCCACTGCTTATCTGCATAATACAACCTGGGCAATCTGTTAACACTATATCGGCTTGCGTAGCAATTATATTTTTTATTTTATTGTCTAGAATTGCATTGGATACATTTGGAAAATCAATTGAAAATGAGCCGCCAAAACCACAACAAGCATCGGATTCATTCATAGGGATAAAATTATTGCCAAAAACATCCTGTAATAGTTGTTCTGCAGATAATCCCATTACTCTGTTTTGGTGGCAGGGTAAATGATATGTTATCTTAATGTTATTTTTTGTAATTATTTTAATGTTATTTCTTTTTAAGAACATACTTAAAGATTCAATTTTTGGTATGATACCTGATACTTTTTTAAATTCATTTATGCTACTTGAAAGATAGGTTGGAAAAATTTCTTTAATAGTCGATCCGCAGGTTGGACATAAAACAATAAAAGAATCATAACTCTCATCATAATTAATATACTGTACGTTATTTAGCATAATTTTTTTAGCATTATAAGCATCACCTGAATGAATAGCGGGCAACCCGCAACATACAGCTTTTTCCGGTATATCTACTCTAAACTCAGCTTTTCCTAAAAGCTTAACTAAAGATAAGCCTATATCAGGATAAAAAAATTCAATTGCACATCCTGGATAAAAAAATACTTTTTTATTGTATTGTGAAATAGGTTTGAGTTGTTTATACATTTCACTAAATGTTTTTGTGGAAATTATAGGGAATATTAATTGACGATTGTCTGCTGAGATTGATAGTCTCAATTTTTTTACCAAATGCTCATTATCTTTTTCTAAAGGTTTTTGGGCTATGCTACCCATTTTCATTAATGCTTTAAAAGTGTTAGGATACCCCAGAACATTTGAATATAAAACGTTTTTGATAGAAGTTGTTTTGTATTTTTCACTTAATCCAATATTAAGATCCGAGATAAGCTTTTGAATATCTATCCCGGCAGGACAAATACTTGAACATGCTTTACAACCAATACACATTTTAAGCAATTCTTTTGCCTTTATTTCATTGCCATACAAAACTGTATTTACAACACCAATTGGTCCTGTATAAATATCACCAAACACATGACCACCGACTACACCATATACAGGACACACATTAGCGCAAGAACCACATCTTATGCATTTTAAAGCTTCTTTAGAGATTGGATTATCCGATAGGGCAAGTCGACCATTATCCAAAAAAACATAATGAGTCTCTTTATAACCAGTTGGATTTGCAAGAGACGGGTATCGACCTTTTATCCAAGTTACATAAGTAGCCATTATTTGCCCCGCAGCATTTTTAGGTAGTACCCTTGTTATTTTAAAAGCCTGGTTAAAGTTTTTTACAAGCTTGTCATAGCCTAATAAGACTATATGAATAGGTGGTATAGTGGTGGTAAGTTCCGCATTGCCTTCGTTAGTAAATAATGCAATAGTGCCCGTTTCAGCTACTGCTATATTAGCTCCTGTAATGCCAACTTTTGCTTTAAAATAGTATTCTCTTAAATATTT
>NZ_JAGDWY010000019.1:0-1179 GCF_023256235.1 Desulfurella sp. | reverse complement strand
TTTTCTGGCGATTTTTACCATCTTTTCTATGTCATTGTCATCGATATTTTCACCTGTGTATTTGCGAAACAATTCAGCCACTTGTCTTCTGTTTTTATGAATAGCGGGAGCTACCATATGAGATGGTCTTTCATTGGCAAGCTGAAGTATCCATTCGCCAAGATCGGTTTCTATAGGATGAACACCATTTTGTTCTAAGTACTTATTTAATTGTATTTCTTCAGCAGTCATTGATTTTGTTTTTACTACATAGTCGGCGTTATTTGATTTGCAAACAGAAGTTATATAAATACAGGCATCAGCTGCATTCTTTGCCTGGTATACAAAAGAACCTTCTTTTTCTACATTATTTTTAAATTCAAGAAAAAGTTCGAGTCTCTCTTTTCTGGTAAAATCTTTTATTTGATTTACTTCTTTTCTTAAGTGATCAAAATCTAAATTTTTATAAACTTTTTTATAAGCGTTTTTTATGTTGTATGAAAATGTTTTTAGATTATTGCGAAGGGTTGAATCGTCCAGGGCTGTTTTAATGTTTTTCTTTAAATCGTATTTAAAATCCATATTTTTCTCTACATATCTAATATAATAAAAACGTTTACTTTTAAGGGACCGTGAACACCCATAGCCAATATAAGTTCTATATCAGCGGTTCTACTTGCACCGGTGATAAAAGTTATATAAGCTGACTCTTCTTCTGTTAGCGAGTGCATAAAATTTTCTGTATCTTCTATCGTATCTACAATTTTCGATTTTGGAATAACTATACACAATTCTTCAGATAGAGACGTAGCCCTTCTTAACAGTTCATTTTTGTTATTGATTACAATAGTGCCTGTTTCAGCTATAGCTAGATCTGCTTCAACTATTGATTTTTTAATACCCTTTTCATTAACAATAATCTCTTTTAATTTATTAAAGCTAGATAGATTAACGTATTCGAATTCTTCATTTGAGTCTAACAAACTTTCCAACTCAGCTTTACTTTTGATTGTATTTGTATTGCCTACCAGCTCTGAATAATAAATAAATCTATCAACGGTATCCATACTTAAAACTAACTTTTTACTAAGCAAACAATTAGAAAAAATTACTCAATCTTCACTTTTACTAGATATAAACCAATATTGATATAAAGTCAACTTAAATATTTTCAGCTGATTTTGCACTAATTTCATTTAC
>NZ_JAGDWY010000018.1:424-2545 GCF_023256235.1 Desulfurella sp. | reverse complement strand
TCCCCACTTAAAAGTGAGATCCTTCGCTTGCGCTTTAAGGTGACTGACTTTGCTATCGCTTTAAGGTGACTGGCTTTGCTTGGTGCTTTAAGGTGAAACCCTTACCCGTCATTCTGAAGTATAAGCGAAGAATCTCCTATTTATGACGCTTTATCAGTAATTTTGAAGTGTAACGCAAAGTATCTCATCTTTCTATCGTATTTGAAACGCTAATTTTAGTTACTAAATCAAAGTTACTTAAACGCTAAAGTATTAGAATCAAGTCCCAAGTCTTTTGGGTATAAATTAAAAAAAGCCTGGTTTTTTAAGTAACCAATATTGTATTTTTCGATATATAGCTCAAACATTCTATTTATTGCAACAAGTGGAACAATGCCTTTTTTAAAATCTAAAAGCGTACTTAAAAATACAATTTTTTCTTCACTTGATAAAAAATCTTTTATAAACCCAAACATATGTTCTAAAGCATTATATACTTGATTTTTTTTGCTTTTTATAAGCATTGTTTCTAAAAATAGAGCAGTGTATGAGTTAAATGTTTCATGTGTGTTGTTTGCGAATGATGCAATTTGGCCTAATTTTTTGTAGTTTTTTGTGCTTTTTGATAATAGTAAAAATTTATAACGTGTGTGAAAATCAATCAGGGCTTTTCTGGATGGGTTTTTATTTAGCTGTATCATTTCAGAATAAGCATAAACACTTACAATAAAATTATATCTAAGCCAAGGATCGCTTAAGCGTTTTTCTTCTTCGTAGGGTAAAAAAGGAAACTGTTCTATTATGGTTTTAGAAAAAAGTCCTTTTGTAGTGTCGACTGGCATGGAGTTTTCTAAGTATAATTTGACTCTAAATACGCCACAACTTGGAGATTTAGCTGTAAATATAAATCCACATATATTTTCTTGTTTTGCTTTTTGAGCTGCATTTAGAGAGTATTCAATTATTGGTTTGGTGTAATCTGTTTTTGTCTTGTTACCAACTGAGCGAATTGTTCCATTTTTGTCTAAAACTAATTTCATAGATTCTCTTGGGTGTGATAAAATTGCATCTTCTGGACAAAAAGGTACAAATTCAAAGTATTTGGATAAGCTTACCACAAAATCATCTTTTCTTGATGAACCATTGTATGCACATTCAATGCCAATTAAACATGAAGATACACCAATTTTAATCATTTTATGATTATAATTTTTTTATTAAATTTTTACAAGAAATAGTTTTTTTATTGACTGATTTTTGGAATAACACTATATTATTAAAGAGGCAACTGATGAAAAAAATATTATTTTGCCTAGCAATATTTATATTTTTTGCAACAAAAGTATATGCTGATAAGTATAGGCTTGTTGTAGGAAAAATTTTGTCTGTAAATAAAAACATAGCTAAAGTAGTAATTTATTCCAAAGTATGCTCTGGAAAACATACAGTTTATGTAAAAAATCCTCAAGCAATACCTAATAATCTTATAAATAAAGTAAATTTCGTTATGCAAATTGACAGAAATTGTTCAAAAGTTTTATTGGCAAACCCAAATAATAAAGGTGTGCAATGAGAAAAATTTATTTACTTGCAAGCATTATTTTTTTTATAATTTTATCTGTTAAAGCTTTTGCAGATATGGCACAATATTGTTCTACACCGCCTTTTTTGTCGCAGAATGTATCACCTAATGTATTAATTGTTCAAGATGTTAGCGGTTCGATGGGTTGGTCTGCTTATAATCCTGACGATACTTATTCCGGGTACTGTAATGATGATGGTAATGGCAATTGCCCAACCTCATACAGCAGTTCACAAACTTATGAAGGCTATTTCGATCCTACGCAGGTATATTCTTATGATTCATCAAATAACTTCTGGTATCAGACAGGTTCAGTGTCAACAACGCCTCATACAAGCTGTCCTGGCAGTTTGTTCAGTTGGAATCAAAATTGGTCTATCCCAAGTCTAAATATTGATTATTCTAACAGTTATTCAGGTAATTGTTTAAATTTCCTTGTTATGTCAAGATCAGATTTAGCGAAATGGTCATTAACAGGCGGTGAGCCTGCATCTTGTGCAAGCGGGAATTCTGTTACATCGCAATGTGATGCCACAAGAGCAACACAAATAACAGCAGAC
>NZ_JAGDWY010000018.1:0-414 GCF_023256235.1 Desulfurella sp. | reverse complement strand
ATTATGTATATTGGTTAAATTATAATTATACTTTTAATGTTCTTGTTCCTATGAACAGAATAGAGAATGCTGTATTGCCGTCGTTGCAGCAAAGTTCAATGAGACCGAGAGTTGGTTTAGAAATGTTTACTACTGCTACAGAAAACGGAAGTGCACCTTATGTTTTACCGCAAAAGGTTTACATTGGCGATTATCCTTCAAGTAACGGCGGTGCTCCCGCAAGTGCTAATCCAAAATATCCTTATACGCATGTAATGCAGTATTTAAACTATCAAATACCGCTTTATGGGACTCCGACAGGTCCTGCTTTATGGGATGCAATGTCTTATTTTTCACAAGTTCAGGCACCATACGAGTATGGTTTTAAAACTAATATAGGCACAGACGAAGATCCGCTTTATGTTTGTGATGCTA
>NZ_JAGDWY010000017.1:10722-31001 GCF_023256235.1 Desulfurella sp. | reverse complement strand
TAGACGATGCAGCAAAAGCTTATGATTTTTTTGTTAAACTGAAAGTTCCCGTGGTAGGTATAATCGAAAATATGAGCTACTTTGTGTGCCCAAAATGCGGTTATAGGTCAGATATATTCTCACATGGTGGCGGAGAGGCTTTTGCTAAAAAGACTAAAATACCTTTTTTAGGCGAGATACCAATAGACATACAGGTAAGAGAAGGTGGAGACGAAGGAAGCCCAGTTAGTATATCAGCTCCAGACTCAGTTGTAGCAAAAGCTTTTGCAGATGCAGCAAGAAGCATCATAGAAACACTGAAGAATGCATGATAGCTGCAATTGATATAGGTACAAATACAATAAGGCTAGCCATTGCTGATGAGACAACATGTAAGTTGGTTTTACGCTTAAGCAAGATTGCCCGATTGGGCAAAGGCAGTAATGGCTATTTACAAGAAGAAAATATACAAAAAGCGCTTTATATATTATCCTATTATGAAAATTTAATGAAAAGTTACAATTGTACAGACTACAAAGCTGTAGCCACAAGCGCTATAAGAGAAGCAAAAAACAAAGATGACTTTTTGAATAAAACGCATTTGAATATTGAAGTAATTGATGGTTTAAAAGAAGCATACTTATCTCAAAAAGGTATTTTATATGCACTTGATTACTTAAAAAACAAACGATGGGTGGGTTTTGATTTGGGCGGTGGAAGCTGTGAGTTTATGTTTTGTGAAAATGAGCGTATTGTTAAATCATTCAGTGTTAAATTAGGTGTTGTTAAATTGCTTGAGCAATTTTGTCAAACTGATCCACCTTCTAAAAAAAACCTGTTTGATGCAGGTTTGGCTTTTAAAGACGAACTTTTGAAACACAAAGTAACTTTTGATTTTGAATATCTTATAGGCAACGCAGGAACAGTTACCAGTCTTGCTGCTATGGATTTGAATCTTAAAATATACGATTATGAAAAATGTGAAAACTACAAATTAACTCAAAAAAGTATTGAAAAATTATTAAACGAAATGATTTTAATGGATAAAAAATCACGCTTAAAACACTACCCTGTTTTAGAAGAGGGAAGGGAAGACGTAATTGTCGTGGGAGCACAAATAGTATTGTCCATAATGGAAGTTTTTGGTAAAGACTGCGTTTACACAACAAATGGCAGTTTGCTTGAAGGTTTAATTGTTGAAAATTTTTGTTAATTTTATATTTTTTTTGTTGTTTTTTGCCACTTTTTTAAGGCCTGATTCAGCACAGGCTTCATCGTGGCAAATACAATGCAATAAAAATATTTGCACTGCTAACTATCTTCATATGAAATTATCATGGAGAATGAGCGATTCTGTATTAAATGGTACGCTTTTAAGCGTTGAAGGGTTGCCTATAGATAACGAAGAATTTAATCTGGCAATCGAAAAGATAAATTCTACAGAAAACCTCAATATACCAAAAGGTAACTATTTGAATAAATTTATACAATGGCTTGGTGACATAGGATATGCTTCATATAAGAAAAACATAAAGCGCTACCTAGCTGCAGCTGTTCAAACACTTAATATTTATGAACAAAATCAGACGGATGATTATATTTGTGCATTTTTGGCATACAATTTCCCGCAAGAAATATCAAAGTTAGATTTTGATATTAACCCTCCAAATAAAATAGATGAAACTTTAATGTTTATAAAATATTTAAGCTTTATAGATAAATCAAGCGATGCGCACAAACGCTACACTCAAGCTTCCAAAGCATATATTTACCTTTTGCAGAACCAGAATGAGTTTGATGAATATTTTGCTAATTTCAAAAATTTTGTTTTGAATTATACCGCAAATCTTTATTATCAATCTCTTGTTGCCAATGTAAATTCACAACTTCAAGCACAAAGACAAGCGTTGATGTATAAAAAAATAACAAAAAAACTTCCATTGTTTGCAGGATTGATTGTTATTGTTTGGGTAATTATTGTCGGTTATATAATAATTGACAAAAAAAGGAAAAAAACTTAGTGTAACTAATATGTAATGTTAGAATTTTTAATTTGAAAAAAATGTTTTTTAAAGATAAATTTTAAAAGCGCTATGTTAAAAAGGTTATTTATTGGATTATTGTTTATTTTTATACCTGCTTTTTCTTATGCAAATACAATAACACAATGTATTAAACAGCTAAAAGAAGACCATGTGTCTAAAGCAATTCAGCTTGGCAAATTAGCTGTAGTGTTGCATTCGGATAATCCTGTTTCGTATATGTGTCTTGCTGGTGCATATGCAAAAGATGGCAAGTATAACTTTGCTAAAGTTGAGCTTCAACAAGCTTTGATCCTTGCAAAATCAAGCAAATTAAAAAACAGTATTGATAAAATGTTGCTTTATATTAATAATACTAGCATTACAGCAAAGCAATCTACAATAGATAACAATACTGCCAATGATACTAATTCTGGTTTATAAAAATTTTGAAATATCTCAATAGGCCTTCAAAATTCATATCATCTGGATTTGCAAGCTTATAGTGTTCTCTTATGCTTTTATCATAAAAGAAAGTATCGATAAATTTTAAAAATTGATTATAGTCTTGACTGTTTTTTATAAATATTTCATACTGTATAATATGTGAAATAAGTTTATCAAAATGATTATCAGCTGTATAACAACCAAAATGTGTTGGACATACAAAGTTGGGTTTGTATTTTTTAAGTTTTTCAATTGATGCTATCCATTCTTTTAAATTTATATCAGGAGGTGGCATAGGTGGCATTATGGGTCCATCTAAAATTCGAATACCACCTGCATCACCCACAAACATATGATCATTTACAAAAAAACATGCATGGTGCTTTGCGTGACCTGGTGTAAATATTGGCAAAATTTTTGTGCCAGCTATATTTATTTCTTTTTGATCATCTAAAATAACTACTTTATCTTTATCAATTGGCATAATATTGCCAAAAAGTGTTTTTAATTTATCTTTGTAAACAATTTGTGCGGATGCTACAAGACGGAATGGATCAATTAAATGTTTTGCACCAGCTGGATGGACATAAATTTTTGCGTTTGTTTTAGCAAAGCACCAAGCAGCGCCTGAATGATCTAGATGAATATGTGTTACAAATACATGTCTTATATCGTTTATGTTTAAACCAAGTTCTTTTAATTTGTAGGTTAGGTGTTTGAATGTAGATTCAGGACCTGTTTCAATAAGTATGGGCTCTTTAGCCTCTATTAAAAAACTTGCAATAATGTTTTGTGTATTTTGAAAATTTAAATCAATAATTTTCATAAAATTTTCTCCTTAGAGTTTTTTTCTTTGCAAGTTTATCTTTGTTTCATCAAAATTATCCATTTTGTATATACGTACCATATGACTTCTTGGAAATTCAATGCGTTCTATTGTTTTTAATACAGATTTTATATCATCGAGATTATTTAAATAAACATCCATATTCCTGAAACCATTCTCGATAAATCTATAAGAATTTTGTAGTTTTACAATTAAAACACTTCGGTTTCTTTTGTAACTTCTAATATCTAAATATTCTCCTTCTTTTAGGCTTTGTAGTTTTTGATATACAACCTTTTTAAAATTTTCTTTTTCTATCATTAAAATAGTAATTTAACAACTTTCTTTTTAAATTTCAAGTTATTGCATTGAAATCTAATAAAATGCCTGTATAATGTAAAATATTTATGAAAGTTATTGATTTTTTGATAAAAGTTAGAGAGATACTTTATACAAATAAAGTTACATCATATATTTTCAGTTTGTTTATGAGGTTTGTATTATTTGCATCCATTGTGTCTATAATGGTATATAAGGGTGCAAAGATACTTGAATATAACATAATAAGACCATTTTTTACCACGATCGAGATATTTACTATTTCAGTGATAATTTTAGAGTTTATTATAAATTACACTACTTTTTTTGCAATTTTGGTGGAAAAGAAAGAATATACTTTGAAAGCTTTTTTAAATCAGGCTTTGAATACACTTTTTTTGGCTAACATTGTTGCTATGATACCTTTTTATGTTTTGCCATACCCTTATACTTTACTTGTTGTACTGGCAAGGCTTTTGCAATTTGGTAGATTTAGCAAAAAAATAATGGAACTTTTGAATGTGATAAAGAGCAGTTTTTATGAGTTGACCTGGTTTTTTGCAATTTTTGCATTTTTTTTGTTTGTTTCATCAATCAGTATTTACATTGCAGAAAGCCCTTATAATCCTGCTTTCCGATCTTTATTTAATGCTTTTTGGTGGTCTATTGTTACAGCTACAACTGTAGGCTATGGTGATATAGTACCAATTACGCAAACGGGTAAAATAATAGCCTCGTTTTTGATGATATTTGGTATTGTTAGTATAGCAATGCTTACAAGTATTATAACTTCTGCTTTTACACGCAGAATTATAGAATCAAAATTAGATAAGGAGGCACTTGTGCAAAAAAAGATAGACGAACTTGTTAATCACTATATCATTTGTGGTTTTGGCAAAATTACAAGTCTAGTTGCACAGCAGCTTAGATCAAACAATTTAAGTTTTGTTATAATAGAAAAGGATAGGGATAAAGCAAATGAAGCCATAAAGGAGGGTTATTTAACAATAAATGCAGATGCTGCAGACGAAAAGGTGCTTTTGCAAGCAGGAATTATGCGTGCCAAAGGCCTTGCTATTTTAACAAACTCTGATGCTGAAAATCTATATATTCTTATTTCTGCAAAAGAACTAAACAAGGAAATTTTTTCCATAGCAAGGGTAAATGCTAGAGAAAACGAAGAAGAAGCCATTAAGAGATTTAAAAGACTTGGGGCAACAACTATTTCGCCATATCATACATCTGCTACCAGAGTTGCAAGAATGATTTTAGCACCTAACGCTGCTGATGCGCTATTTAGTATTGCAGGTGCAAAAGAAGCCATAGAGATTGACGAAATTAGGATACCAAAAAACAGCCCCTACGATGGGAAAATGATAAAACAAACAAATATAAGATCATTTTATAATTTAATGATTATAGCTTTAGTAGAAGAATTTTTTAATAAAAATGAGCAAAAAATAGAAAAAAAATTGAAATTTAATCCAAGTGGTGATGACATAATAAGCTCATCTACTATTTTAATTTGTGTGGGTTTAACTCAAGATTTACAAAGATTTAAAAAAGATTTAGGCTCAAGCTGAGCCTAAATCTTAGTAGCCTTTGTGAGCAGCAGGACTTGGTATTGCTCTTTGTGCAGGTATTGTTCCAGCGGGTGTATGTATTGCAGGGCGAGCCGGTGTTGCTGCATTGTAGTTTGCCCTTCTGTGTACCAGTCTGTGGTTTTCATGTCGATAAAACTTGTGGTTATAAGCTTTGTGATGATAAATAGCGTGGTTGTTTGGATGGTGGATCTTTGGTGGTTTATGCGGTGGTTGTGCAAATGCATTTACAGACAAAGCTAGCAAAAGTGTACTTGTAAGAAGAAATTTTTTTACCATAACATACCTCCTTTATTTATTTTTTAAATTATCACAAGACACAGTAAAATTAAAGTCAATTTTTTGTTATATACATTTGAATTTTGAAATTTTTTTTGTTATTATAAAAACAAATAGAAATGGAGGGTAAACAATGAAATTTATAAAGTGGCTAGATGAAGTATCAATGAATGATGTTGGTTTGGTTGGCGGTAAAAATGCATCTTTGGGCGAAATGATTAAAGAGCTTAAAAGCGAGGGCATAAATATACCCTATGGTTTTGCTTTAACTGCCCAATCCTACTGGTATCTTTTGGAAAGCTCTAAGATTAAAGATAAAATACAATCAACTCTGGAAAATTTAAATACGCATGATATTAATGATTTACGCTCTAAATGCGCTTCAGTCAGACAGATGATAGAGCAAGCTCCTCTGCCTGACGATTTATTGCAAGAAATAAAAGAAGCTTATATAAAATTATCAAGCATGTATTCTACTCAAAATACAGATGTAGCAGTAAGGTCATCTGCAACAGCGGAAGATTTGCCTGATGCTTCTTTTGCTGGTCAACAGGATACATATCTTAATGTAAAAGGCTTAGACGATGTTGTAAAGTATGTTAAAAAATGCTATGCATCTATTTTTACAGATAGGGCTACATCATACAGGCACGATAAAGGTTTTAACCATTTTGATATAGCTTTATCCGTTACTGTCCAAAAAATGGTTCGTTCAGATAAAGCTGCAAGTGGTGTAATGTTCAGTATTGATACAGAAAGTGGTTTTGATAAGGTTGTTGTTATAAATGCAAGTTACGGACTTGGAGAATTGATTGTAGGCGGTAAGGTTAACCCAGATGAATTTATGGTTTTTAAACCCACACTTGAAAAAGGTTTTAAATCTATTATCAAGAAGAATTTAGGCTCAAAACTAACAAAGGCAATCTATAGCGAAAATGGCGGTATAAAAGAAATAGAAACCACAACCCAGGAAAGATTATCATACGCTTTAAGTGATGACGATATCCTGAAGTTAGCTTCATGGGCAATAAAAATTGAAAATCACTATACAAATAAACGTGGTGTTTATTCACCTATGGATATAGAGTGGGCAAAAGATGGCGAACTTAATGAATTGTTTATTGTTCAGGCAAGGCCAGAAACGGTACATTCACAGAAAAATTTAAGCATTATGGAAACCTACAAACTCAAAGAAAAAGGTGAAATTATAACAAAAGGCGTAGCAGTTGGAAATAAAATTGCAAGTGGTGTAGCTCGCGTACTATTAGATGCAAGCAAAATATCTGAGTTTCAAGAAGGAGAAGTGCTTGTAACGGATATGACAGATCCAGATTGGGAACCAATAATGAAAAAAGCTAAAGCAATTGTAACAAACCGTGGCGGTAGAACATGCCATGCTGCAATTATTTCTAGAGAGTTAGGTGTACCTGCTATTGTTGGTTGTGCAAATGCTACCAGTGTAATTAAAACAGGCGATCATATTACCGTTTCATGCGCAGAAGGCGACGAAGGCTATGTTTACAAAGGAAAGCTTGAGTTTGAAGTAGAAACTCTTGACTTATCATCACTTCAAAGACCAAAAACACAGATTAAGCTCAATTTGGGAAATCCAGCACTTGCATTATCGTCTGCAAATATACCAAACGATGGTATTGGTCTTGCAAGGATGGAATTTATCATAAGCTCATTTATACAGGTTCATCCTCTTGCCTTAATACACTTTGATAAGCTAAAAGATGAACAAGCAAAGAAAACTATTGAAGAGCTAACGCAAGGCTATAGCTTTAAACCTGACTACTTTGTAGACAAATTGGCGCAAGGTGTTGCGCTTTTGGCTGCAAGCGTTTATCCAAAACCAATACTTGTTAGGATGAGTGATTTTAAAACAAATGAGTATGCTAATTTAATTGGTGGCTCTGAGTTCGAACCAGAAGAAGAAAACCCAATGATTGGCTGGAGAGGTGCTTCAAGATATTATTCTGATAACTATAAAGAAGGTTTTGCACTCGAGTGCCTTGCTATGAAAAAAGCTCGCGATGAGTTTGGACTTACAAATATACAGCTTATGATACCATTTTGCAGAACCCCAGAAGAAGGCAGAAAAGTTATTGAAGAAATGAGAAAAAACGGTTTGATTCAAGGTGAAAACGGCCTTGAAATATACGTTATGGCAGAAATTCCAAGCAATGTTATATGTGCCGATGAGTATGCACAAATTTTTGACGGCTTTTCAATAGGTTCAAATGATTTAACACAACTTACGCTGGGAATTGATAGAGACTCGGGTCTTATCGCTCACCTTTTTGATGAAAGACATATTGCAGTAAAACGTATGATTTCGATGCTTATAAAAACTGCCCACAAGTACAGCAAAAGTGTAGGTATCTGTGGTCAGGCGCCAAGCGATTTTCCTGATTTTGCTGAGTTTTTAGTAGAAGAAGGTATTGACTCAATGAGTTTGAATCCAGATAGTATAATGTCAACTACGCTTAAAGTTCTTGAAGTAGAAAAAAGGCTGGGTAGATAGTATGTACGAAGACTCTTTTAGGTTGTTTAAAGGTTCTGGTTTTGATTTTTTTGATATTTATTTGGAAGATTCGTTTACACGGACAATAGAATCTAAAAACAAACAAATAGAAAATGTTAATTTTAGTACAGACAAAGGTGTGGGTATAAGGGGTGTAAAGGATTTTTCTGTTCTCTTTGCCTCAACAAATGACACATCTGAAAAAAGCGTTTATGAAAAGACAAAGTTTATATGTGAAGTAGCAAATCCTAAAGAAGGCATCAACATAATAGAGATGCCACAGATGAGTATTTATTCTTATAAGGGTTACCCTGCAGACCTTGATATGGTTAAAAATATAATAGATACAGTAAATAACGTTGCCTACAAAAGTCCATATATTATACAAGCAAGCGTTACTTATTCAGACAAACTAAAACAAATAAATATTTTAAACGAAGAAGGACGCGTACTCCAAGAAAAGCGAACTTATACACTTTTGTATATTGAACTTGTTGCAAAACTTGATAACATATTACAAACAATCAGAAAACCGCTTTCAGCTATGGGTGGTTTTGAGTTTTTAGAAGGTATTAATTTTGAAATATTAACGCAAGAAATGGTAGAAAAATTAGAAGAATTACTTAAAAGTCCGCGTCTTGAGCCACAGGTTATGAGTGTTGTATTGGATTCAAGTGCAGGCGGTACAATGATACATGAAGCGGTTGGTCATGGTTTAGAAGCTGATCTTGTATTTGAATCAATGAGTGTTTATAAATCAAAATTGGGAATGAAGGTAGCTAATGAAAAAATCAGTGTAGTGGACGATGCATGTGTTGAAAAAGCAAGAGGCTCGTTTGTTTACGATGATGAAGGTACGCGTGGTATGCGAAAATTGCTCATTAAAAACGGTATTTTAAATGATTATATGTTTGATAAAATGTATGCTAAAGCAAACAATAGACTTTCAAATGGAAGCGCGCGTAGGCAATCCTATGCATATATACCAATACCGCGTATGTCAAATACGTACATTTTACCAGGAAACGATAATAGAGAAATGATAATAAACAGCATAGATTATGGTTTGTTGGTTAAAAAGATGGGCGGTGGTCAGGTAAATCCAGTAACAGGCGATTTTGTTTTTGAAGTATCAGAAGGTTACTTAATAGAAAAAGGTAAAATCAAGCATATGGTTAGAGGAGCTACACTTATTGGAAATGGCCCAAAAATTTTACAGGAAATTGATATGGTTGGTGATGATTTTGGAACAGAAGTGGGCACATGTGGCAAAAATTCCCAGGGCGTGCCTGTTACGGACGGTGAACCAACGCTTAGAATACCAAAGATTATGGTTGGGGGTTAATATATTCGCTATAAACTGAAGGTTTCATACGATGGCACGAATTATTTTGGGATGCAAAGGCAAAAAGATAAGCCTACCATCCAGCAAAGTCTTGAAGAGGCACTAACGCGTATTTTCGGCAGTGACATTCGCATAAATTATGCAGGTAGGACCGACACCGGTGTCCATGCATTATCTCAGGTAGTAGATTTTGAAGCTTCAAAATCATTTAATTTAGAAGTATTAAAACGTGCCTTAAATGCATTATTGCCATTAGATATACGGATTAAAAAAGCGTTTTTTGCTGATGATAATTTTCATTCCCGCTATAGTTGTATTTTTAGAGATTATGTGTATATTATCAATACTGCGGATGTGTGTATGCCTTTTTTGAGAAATTATGTATGGCATGTCCCAAAACTAAATATTTTTCGATTAGAGGAAATAAAGGATTTGTTTGTAGGAAATAAAAATTTTTCTGTATTTTCAAAAGCTTCGTCAACAAAAACTCCAAATCGTTTTGTCAAATATGTAAGAATTAAGCAAAAAGGTTTTATTGTGGCGGTTTTTATCAGAGCAAATGCCTTTTTGCGCGGAATGGTAAGGTTAATAGTTGGCACTATGGTTTCTTATGCAAAAGGAAAAACCACTAGAGATGAAATTATTCAAAGTCTGAATGGTAAGATGTCTTTGCATTTACTTAAAGCTCCTGCATGTGGTTTGTATTTTAAAAGAGCAATATATTAGAGGTGCATATGATTTCTAAACAAGAATTAAAAAAACTTGAAAGCCTTGCAAAATTAAAATTTGATGATAGTGAACTTGAAAAATTTAATAATCAGCTTAATGATATTTTAAATTACATGAAAGAACTTGATGAGCTTGATTTATCTAATATTGAGCCATTATCCAATATTCTTTCAAGTGTAAATTTTTTTAGAGAAGACAAAGTAGATAAAACTTTTGGGATACAGGATATTTTAAAGAATGCGCCGCAAGTTTTTGAAAGGCAATTTGTTGTACCAAAAGTTATATAATGGAGCAAAAAATGATTGAAAAGCCATTGCACGAGCTGCTAGACCTTATTGAAAAAAAAGAAATAACATCAAAAGAAGTATTTGAAGAATTATTAAGCTATATTAAATTATACAATAAAAACATAAATGCATATATAAGTATTATTGATTCTTTTAAAGAAAAAAGCTCTTTATTGAAAGGATTGCCCATTGCTATAAAAGATAATATTATGCTTAAAGGCACAAAAACCACATGTGCTTCTAAGATGCTGTCAAATTTTGAAAGTATTTATGACGCCACGGTTATAGAAAAGTTAAAATCTGCTGGAGCTAATTTTATCGGCAAAACAAATATGGATGAGTTTGCTATGGGCTCTTCGTGTGAAACTTCTTACTTTGGGCCAGTTAAAAACCCATGGGATAAAAAACGCGTAAGTGGTGGTTCAAGCGGTGGTTCTGCAGCAAGTGTGGCATCAGGACTTGCTATAGCTTCATTGGGTTCAGATACAGGTGGTTCCATAAGGCAACCGGCAAGCTTTTGTGGTGTGGTTGGTCTAAAGCCAACGTACGGACGCGTATCAAGGTATGGCCTTGTGGCTTTTGCTTCAAGTTTAGATCAAATTGGACCAATTACACGTGATGTCAAAGATGCAAGTTTGCTTTTAGGCATAATTTCTGGTTTTGATCCAAAAGACTCAACTTCTATTAATGCAGATGTGCCAAATTACAACCAGTTTTTAAGCCAAGATTTAAAAGGCATTAAAATTGGCGTTTATGAAGCGGCACTAAAATCTGTATCAGAAGATATTGCGCAAAGCATAGAAAATGCTATTGATACATACAAAAAACTTGGTGCACAAATAGAAAATGTGGATTTACCTCATATAAAATACTCAATTTCAGATTATTACATTTTAGCATGCGCTGAAGCTTCTAGCAACCTGGCACGTTTTGATGGAGTAAAATATGGTTATCGATCAAACGGTCAGACTCTTGAGGAAATGTATGTAAATACCAGAACTGAAGGTTTTGGGGCAGAGGTTAAGCGTAGGATTATGCTTGGTACATATGTGCTATCAAGCGGTTATTATGATGCTTATTATATCCGATCTCTGCGTTTAAGGAACCTTATAAAAATGGATTTTGATAAAGCTTTTTCAAATGTTGACGCTATTATTTTACCCACAACGCCAACCGATGCTTTTAAAATCGGAGAAGTTACAAATCCACTTGATATGTATTTGTCCGATACGTTTACAATTCCAGCCAATTTAGCTGGTCTTCCTGCTATTAGTGTGCCTTGTGGTTTTAGCAAAAACAACCTTCCGCTTGGTTTGCAGATCTTGTCAAATGCTTTTAGGGAGGATATATTATTAAAAGTTGCGTATGCATTCGAACAGCAACACGATTTTCACAAAAAAATACCAATTATGGAGTAAAAAAATGAAAGATGTGTGGGTTAAAGTTGATCTAATTAACGGTGAAAGCTATATTGGCACTGTTGAAAATTTTGACAGTGACGATTTGCTATCTTTTTTAGATGAGCAAAGCTATTTTGGCATAAAGCTGGAAAATGTAAATACTTATAAAGAAGTTGATGGTAAAATTATTATAAAACCACTGGATGCTAAAGATTCAATGTATGATGGAAAACTTATTATAATGAGTCCAGAGCATATAGTTACAATAAAATTTTTAAAAAATGAAAGCGAAATATTTGACAAGTTTAATATCAAAAAAATAAAAACAAAGAAAAACAAACGTAACGTAGTTCCTTTTAAACTTTTAAAAAAGGAGAACAAATGAAACTTTCTACAAAAGAGATTGTTAAGGCACTCGAAAATGTTTACGACCCTGAACTTGGCCTTGATATTGTTTCTCTAGGTTTTTTATACAACATTGTGATAGATGATGATAATGTAGTTTTTGTTACAATAACACTTACAGTGCCTGGATGTCCGCTTCATATTCCGATTACTGAAGATATAAGGGAAAAAATTATGGAGCTTGGCGCAAAAGAGGTGTTTGTAGATGTTGTCTGGGACCCACCCTGGAATCCCTCTATGATAAGTGAAGAAGCTAGAAAGCGACTTTTGGGTGAGTAATGAGCATAGGATGTGCTATAATTACTTACAACGAAGAAGACTCTATTGAAAGAACACTTAAAAGCGTTGATTTTTGTGACGAAATAGTTATAGTTGATTCATATAGCATAGATAATACTGTAGAAATAGCAAAACAATATACAGATAAAATATATTTTAACAAATTTGTAAATTACGGCGAGCAAAAAAATTTTGCTATAGAAAAACTTTCAACTGACTGGATATTGAGTATTGACGCGGATGAAGTTGTTAGTTCTTCTTTAAAAGATGAGATTCTAAAAGCTATAAAAAATTCAAAATTTGATAGTTACTATATAAAAATTCAGCTTGTATTTTTAAATAAAGCTCTTAAGTTTGGTGGTGCACAAAACTGGCATTTGAGGCTTTTTAGAAAAGGTCTAAAGTTTAGCAATTCCATACACGAAAAGGTTATATCAAAAAACGCTTCACGCTTAAATGGTAAGATTTTACACTATAGTTATAAAGATTTAAGTCACTACATTGAAAAACTAAACAAATATACATCAATTTCCGCTACATTAAATTTAAAAAAAAACTACAATGTGCACCCAATTATACGTTTTAATTTAGAGCTTTTTAAAAGATTTATTATTAGAGGTGCTTTTCTGGATGGTTACGAAGGTGTTTTGTATGCACTTCTATCAAGTTTTTATCAACTTGTTAAATATGCTAAAGTAAAAGAGCTAAATTAGTGTTTTTGATAATTTTGCTTTGTTTTGTAATTATTATTTTTTTGCTTAGGTTCAATTTTTTTCGTTTGCCTAAAAAGGGTCTTGTGATATTGCTTTATCATAGTATTGATGATACAAAGCAAAATGCAAACCATGGTAAATTTACCATTTCAAAAGAAACTTTCGAAAATCACATAAAATTTTTAAAAAGACTAGGCTATTCTACTATTAAAGCTAGCGATATTTTTTCTTTTTTAAATAATAAATTTTATCTTCATGAAAAACGTGTTTTGATTACATTTGATGACGGCTATAAAAACAACTTGGTTGCTGCTCAAATTTTAAAAAAGTACGGCTTTAGTGGTCTTTTTTTTATATCAACCGCTTATATTGGTAAAACGTTTGATAATATGCCAATGCTTGATGAAAATGATATTAAATCATTAATTGAATTAGGTATGGAGATTGGCTCTCACTCTCATTTTCACTTAAAACTTTCTGAATTATCTAAAAATGAAATTTTAGAAAATGTAAATCGATCAAAAGAAATATTATCTCAATTTACAAATGTAGAAGATTTTGCATATCCATTTGGAAATTATAATCAAGATGTTATTGAAGTTTTAAAAAAAAGTGGTTTTAAGCGAGCCTATATAATTGGACAATCTATAAATATAATAAAATATAATCCATACGTTCTTAAGCGTTCTATAATTCGTAGTTCCACTAATTATTTAGATTTATACTTAATATTAACACGTGGCCGTTCTAGAATATAAATTTAATTAATTTTTTCGCTTGACATTTACATTAATTTAATATATTTTATAGTTAAAGAAATTTTTGTTGGGAGGTTCTATATGGCTGATGGGAAAATGTCTAACCCGGGTGCAGTAGGGTTGGGTGGATTTGCTTTAACTACGTTTGTTCTAAATTTAGCTAATGCTGGTTTGGTTCCGGCAGCGTTGTTTGCTGTGCTTCCTTTAGGTTTGTTCTATGGTGGTTTGACGCAGTTTATTGCTGGTTTTTTTGAGTTCAAAACGGGTAATACATTTGGTATGACAGCTTTTAGTGCGTATGGAGCATTCTGGATTGCGCTTGCTTTTTTAATTTATATGGGTCCAATATGGCATTGGATTCCTGATGCAGCATTTGGGGCAGCATTAGGTGTAACACTTATTGCATGGACTATTTTTACAGCAATTATGACTGTGCTTGTATTTAATACTAAACACACTACCGTTATAACGATTTTTGTTTTATTGCTTATTTTGTTCATATTGCTTGATATTGGCCACTATACAGGAAGCAAAGCAATAACTACCTTTGCTGGTTATGAAGGAATCATTACAGCTTTGGCTGCGTGGTATGGTATGTATGAGGCTATTAAGGCTCAATTTGATTTAACCACATAATTAATTAGATTTTGCTTGATTAAAATAGCAAGAAGTAGTATAATGCTTCTTGCTATTTAGTTTAGGAGGTATTGGTAAAGATGGAAATGTCAGAAAAAATAAAAGCTCAAAGAAAAAAGAAAGGCTTAACCCTAAAAGCTTTAGCAGAAAAAGTGGGTTGTACAGATGCGTACATATCACAAATAGAAACCGGTAAGGCTATGCCTTCTATTAGTATTTTAAAAAAATTAGCTGAAAGTTTAGATATAGAAGTTAAAGACTTACTTAGTGATGAAAAGCAGCAGGATAAAATATTTTTAACTAAAAATGAACGTACGCAAATCATCTATCCTGGAAGTCATGTTAAAGCAGAATTGCTTGTTTCTAAAATTTCAAATAAAATGATGGAACCATTATATAAAATTGTACCCGTTGGGTGCGATTCTCAAGGTGAGCATAGACATAATGGGGAGGAATTTGGTTATATCCTAAAAGGTAAACTTGAATTGAGAGTAGGTAGCCAAAGTGCCGTACTTGAAGCTGGCGACAGTTTTTATTTCTCATCACTTTTGCCTCATTACTACAAAAATGTGGGTGATGTAGATGTAGAAACTATATGGGTTGTTGCTCCACCTGTTCTTTAGCATATACATGTATATATTTATTATTTTTAGAAATAGAATTCAAAAGTGTAAAATATTTAAGTAAAGGTGGAGGGTATGACCATACAATTAGTTTTCCTTGCTTATTAAGTAAAAGAGAATGTATAATTTTTTGCATCTTGTAGTTGCATTTTAATCCTCTTATAGTTGCATATTCAAATTTTTTTTCGGTTTTTATATTTAGTATATCAATATTGAGTACATTTGCTTGGATTTGTAATTTGTGTATTGTGTCTTTTAAAAATATGCTTTTTTTTGTATTTGACTCTACCATAGTAATGTTTAGTTTATTACATAAAATAGCAAGAATAATTGCTGGAAAACCATTGCCAGAGCCAATATCTATTAGATTACCGCTTTTATTTTCAACAACTTCAAAAAACATTAAACTATCTTGAATATGATTGATTATATCAAAATGTTTTGATGTTAAGTTCATTATCTTATTCCATTTTTTCAAATTTTCTATATAGATTTCTATTTTTTCTAATTTTTCTTGGTCTTTTATATTTATTTTTTCTAGCAACGATTTAAGCAGGTTTTGATTGTACATGTTTTTTGTGTAAAAAAATACTTATGATTTGTATAGCAACAGGCGTCATACCAGGGATTCTCATAGCCTGGCCCAATGTTTTTGGCATTACCTCTTTTAATCTTGTTCTTATTTCTGCCGATAAACCTGCGACTTTATCATAATCAAAATCTTCTGGTATAGTAATATTTTCCAGTTTTTTAAATTTTTCTATCTGTTGCTTTTGCAAATTAATATACCCTTCGTATTTAATTTCAATTTCTGTTTGCTGTATCTGAATTTTGTTTAGTAAAGGTAAATCTGCCACTATAGTTTGTAATAAACTATAATTAATTTCTGGTCTTGCAAGTATTTTTGATAAGCTAACCTTTGTCTTGATGGGTTTTGTATTAATTGATTCAAGTTTTTGATTAAAATCTATACTTGGCATAACGTAAGTTGTTTTTAAAATATTTATTGCTTCATTTACTTTTTTTATGTGTTCTTCAATTTCTTCATAATGAACTTTGTCTATTAAGCCATATTTATATGATTTTTCTGCCAATCGTAAATGTGTATTATCTTCTCTTAATAGTAACCTATATTCGGCTCTTGATGTGAAAATTCGATAGGGTTCTTTAACACCTTTTGTAACCAAATCATCTATCATAACACCCGTATATGCTTCATCTCTTGCAAGTATAAATGGTGGTTTTTCTAATAAATACATTGCTGCATTGATTCCTGCTACCATTCCTTGAGCTGCTGCTTCTTCATAACCACTGGTTCCATTTATTTGTCCAGCCAAAAATAAGCCTCTTATTTTTTTTGTCTCTAATGTATGTTTTAGCTGGATAGGATTTACAAAATCATATTCTATTGCATAACCAGGCCTTACAATTTCAACTTTTTCTAAACCTTTTATAGTTCTTAGATACTTTACCTGTACTTCGTAATCCAGTGACGTATTCAGACCATCTGCATATATTTCGTTTGAGTTTGCATCCTGAGGCTCTAAAAAAATCTGATGCCTTTCTCTGTCGGGAAACTTTACTACTTTGTCTTCAATTGATGGACAATATCTTGTGCCAATACCATGTATCATACCACTGTAAAGTGGAGATTTGTCCAGATTTTCTCTAATAGCTTCGTGCGTTTTTTCGTTTGTGTATGTAAGGTAACATGGATAATTTGGAGGGTTGAAGTTTTTGGTTTTAAATGAAAATGGCAAAGGTTCATCATCTCCCATTTGAGGCTCTAAAGCATCAAAATCTATTGTTCTGCCATCTAATCTTGGTGTTGTACCAGTTTTTAGTCTTCCAATAATAAGTCCTGCTTTTGCAAGACTTTCTGATAATTTATCAGCTGGTGGCTCCCATGCTCTGCCTGCATGAAACTCATTTAATCCTATAAAGATTTTGCCTTTTAAAAATGTACCACTTGCAATAATAAGTGCATCACATAAAAACTCATTACCTATATGGGTTATAACGCCTTTAATTTTTCCATCTTCTACAACAATTTCATCAACATTTGCTTGTTTTACTTCTAAGTGATCTTGATGTTCAAGTGTATGTTTCATTCTCAAACGGTAAGCCGGCATATCTGCTTGAGCTCTTGATGACCAGACTGCAGGACCTTTGCTTTTATTTAATATTTTAAATTGTAATCCGGTTTCATCTATGTTTCTTGCCATTTCACCGCCAAAGATGTCTACTTCTTTAACTAAATGACCTTTTGCAAGGCCTCCGATAGCCGGGTTACAACTCATAGCTCCTATGGTATCCACAGATATAGTTATAAGTAAAGTGTTTAATTTAAGTCTTGCGCATATTAATGCTGCTTCACAACCAGCGTGACCGCCACCTATTACTATGCAATCGTACTTTTTAGGATAAATATACATTTTTTACCTCTGATGATGTTTCACGTGAAACATTTTTATTTTCCCACACAAAAATTTTTAAACACATTGTCAAGGATATCCTCATTTTCAATTTTACCAATTATTTGTTCAATATAATCTGCCAATTGCTGCAGATCGATACTTATTAGGGCAGGGTCTAAATAATCAATATAAGCTTTTTTAATCTTTTTTGTTTGTTTTAAAGCTGATTTTAATGCAATTATCTGACTTGTATTTAATGAAACAACTTCATTTTCACTGTAATCTTCAATTAATAAATTGTATAGACGAGATTTAAGTGTATTAATACCAGTTTTTTTAACACATGAAATTTCAATTGAATCAATGTTTGAAGGTAATAAAAGCTTTCTTTTCAAGTCAGATTTATTTAAAACAATAAGAACATTTTTTTTGTTTTTAACAATATTTAAAATACCTTCATCATCTTTATCAAAACTACGGCTAGCATCGAATACGGCAATTACAATATCAGCATCATTTATAGCTTCATGTGATTTTTGAATACCAAAATACTCAATCTTATTTGAATGTTTTCTAATACCAGCTGTATCTAAAAATTTAACAGGAATGCCATTCAAATTTATGGTTTCAGAAACAATATCAGTTGTTGTGCCAGGAATGTCTGTAACGATAGCTCTATTGTGACCAGTTAACTCGTTTAATAAACTTGATTTTCCTACATTTGGCTTACCAATTATTGCAACATTTACTCCTTCAAAAAAGTACTTACCTTTTTCAGAAAATTTGAGCAGTTTTTGTATTAATTTTGTGATTTCATTTAGTATTAAAAGTCGTTTATTTAAATCAATATCACTTAAATCTTCATCAGGATGGTCTATCAACACTTCATTTTCTGCCATTAAAAAAATTATTTTTTCTCTTAATTCTTCAATAATATTGGCATTTTTTTTAAATAATTGTCCAAAAGCAATTTCAAGTGCCTTTTGAGTTTTTGCTTTAATTAAGTTCACCACTGCATTTGCCTGAAGCAGATCAATTTTGTCATTTAAAAAAGCTCTTTTTGTAAATTCACCTGGAAGCGCAAGGCGTGCTCCATTTTGCAAAACTAGATCAAGCACATTTTGCATAACAAGCAATCCACCATGGCAGTTGATTTCAAAAGAGTCTTCACCAGTGTATGAGTGTGGTGATTTAAAAACACTCACCAACACTTCATCAACAATTTTTTGATTAGAATCTTTTAAGAAGCCATGATAGATTCTGTAGGCTTCAAAAATAGCTTTTTTTGGATAAAATATTTTTTTTAATAATTCAATTGAATTTTTACCACTTACACGAATAACACCTATAGCAGACTCAACGTATCCACTTGCAATTGCAGCTATAATGTCATCATCACTCATTTGGACTTAGCATTTATAATTTTTGTATCAATAAGTTGTTGAATAATTGTAAATATATTGTTAGCAATCCAGTAAATAACAAGTCCCGAAGGAAAACCCATAAACATTATAGTAAAAATAATAGGTAAAAATAACATAATTTTTGCCTGCATAGGATCAAGCGTAGAAGGTGAAAGTTTTTGCTGGATATACATAGTAATACCCATTATAATAGGCGAAATATAATATGGATCCTTGCTTGATAAATCAGTAATCCACCATATAAATGGCGCGTGTCTAAGCTCAATTGCATTTAGTAAAACGTTGTATAAAGCAATAAAAACAGGTATTTGAATGAGAATAGGTAAACAACCACCAAGTGGATTAACTTTGTGTTTTTTGTATAATTCCATAGTAGCCTTATTAAGTAATTCAGGCTTTCCTTTATATTTAAGCTGTAATTCTTTTAATTGTGGTTGAAGATTTGCCATTTGTTTCATTGATTTAAATGATTTGTAGGTTAGAGGATAAAAAACAAGCCTGATAAGAAACGTCAATAGGATAATAGCTAAACCGTAATTGCCAACAAGCGAATATAAATACTTCAAAACATATAGCAAAGGTTTTCCAATAAAGCCAAAAGTTCCAAATCTTACGATTCTATCAAGTTTTGGATCATAAGTAGAAATAACTGAAGTTGACTTTGGTCCGGCATAGGCATTTATAGACTTTTGAGTATTTAAATTCACATAAATGTATTTATTTGAATCAATTTGTTTAAAGCCGCCACTTAATAAAGAATTATTGTATAATGCAATACAAAAGTACTTATCTTCCAGAGCAATCCATGATAATCTATCACTTTGACCTATATCGCTATCGGTTTTTATTTTATCATTTATTAAAGCCACAGCACCAACATGTGTATCTTTGGTGGAAGTTCCAAAGTTTTCACCAAGTAGAATAAGATAATCGGTATTTACAGGCCCATTATTATTGTAAACTTTTGTAGTAAAATTTATACCGTAATTGTCTATTATGAAAGTTTTAACAATTTTTATATCCCCATCAGTTTTAGTTAGGGTTACAATATATTTACCATTCTCGTTTTTTATATCCGTATTATATATACCGGTTTGTGAAATTTTTTGAAGCGTTTGATCTTCAAATTGCGTATAAAATAAGCCAATTTTAGAGTTTGGGTTGGCAAGATTAATGTATTTATGATCTTGTGTGTATGTTTTTAAATAAAGATTTTTTATTGTCCCATCAATTCTGGAAATATCCACTTCAAGATAATTTGAGTT